>CAYYRY010000010.1:0-19780 GCA_964474245.1 uncultured Ruminococcus sp.
TGCCTATTTTTTTTTGCTATCTGTCTCCAGATACCCCAACTTTTATTATAGAACCGTTATAAAGTGGATTCGAAAGCCGGTAAAGTCATCGCGTAGCGGGCTTCAAATGTGTAGCATTTGCTGCGTTGATCTCGTGGTTGTCCGCATCTCCACAGCACGAGCGCTTTCCCTTTTTCCGCTGAGGGAAGTTACACCGCAGATTCGAAAGCAGATAGCCACACCCCTTCCGCCTCAATAGTCAAAATCTCAGCCCGCAACTTCCCCATACATCCCTCTTGTGAAATCCCACGTTTTATGTTATAATAATACCAAGCAACTACGCTATACCAAATCCCCACCGCCTACATAAATTTTCAAAAGGGAGAATTACCTATGAAAACCTCAAAACGAGCGCTATACCTCATCCTGTCCTTGATCATGGTACTGAATTTTCACTCCTGCGCGCCCTCCGACGATACCATAAATAATACTGATTCAGCAAGTACCACAACCGCCATCCAAACGGTTGACTCAATCAATTCCCAAGCCGCCGAAACAATACACGCAACTCAAACCACCCCCAAGCCGCCGGAAACCGCCAATGCCCCCGATCCTGATTTCTACTTCAACTCCGCCCCCGACCGCACCGTTAGCGAATACCGTGTTTACTGCTTCAAAGGGGACCCCACGGAAGCAGCAAAAAATTACGTTTCCGTACTGCAGAACAAGTATTCAATGACACTTGTCAATTCGGAAGAGGACGGCACCACCCTCGTTTGGCGCCTGCAAAAGGGTTCCAATGAGAACGCAGACGTGGATATTTCCGTAGACCCCGCAGGCGGATCAGATTGGGAACTGTGGATCAGCTTCGGTACCGACGTAAAGCTGATCGCCGCAGAAACCTGGGATGAGCCTATCGTACCCATCATTTCCGGTCCCACGATCCCAAGCCCCGACGCCTTTTTTGATTATAAGCTGGCACGCAACGAGGACTTCTACAACGAGAAAAAAGACAAATATACTCTAAGCTTCTGTGCCGATATAGACGCAGGTGCTCCTGCAATGGAGGAATACGTGTCTCTGCTGTTTGACGAAAAATATGATCTTGAGCTCGCAGTTGAAAAAGAAAAAACCATCCTCTATATACAGAACCACAATTACGGCTTTAATTATACTGGCGACGAAGACGTCGAAAGCGTTTATGACGATTACAGAGAAATAGAGGCAGACCTCTTGGTATACGTACAGCGCAACGGTCAAACCGAGACCGCACTTCTGACCCTGTATTTCAAGCCGGACGTATTTGAATTCATCGACTTCGGCGACCGCACCACCTACTCGCCCATCGATTGTTCCGGAAAAAATACTGACCCCAACACTCCCGGAAATAACGGTATCTACGACTCAGACCAGGAGTGCAGCTTTTGCGACGGTACGGGAGATTGCTCCACCTGCGGCGGCGACGGTTACCTGATGAGCTCCGCCTCAGACAAAGAGGACCGCAACTGCTACAAGTGCCACGCTGCCTCCGGCAACTGTTCCTACTGCAACGGCACCGGAAGACGCAGATAACACGTCCGTCACGGATGACCAACGTGAAACCTCAGTTTGAACCAATGTTCGTATACGTTTTTTTGTCAGCCATAGGCAGAATGGAGACTTATTATGAAGATAATAGGCAGTGATTACGACGGAACACTGAACCTCAACGGAATAGACGAAAAAAAGAGACAGGCTCTTATTGCCTGGCATAACGCGGGTAATATTTTCGCACTGGTAAGCGGCAGAGACAGTGAATCCCTATTGCGTCTATATACCGAAAAGCAAATATGCTGCGACTATCTCATCGCCAACAACGGCGCCGTTATAATGAAAAACGACGGCACGGTCATCTCCGACAAGCGTTGTGACGGTAACTTAGTCATGCCTCTCTTTAAACTTCTGTTTGAAAAAGGGTGCTCTGAAGCTTGGATTCACACGAATGTCACGTACACGGTCTGCGCCGACCCGAAGGATGCACGGCATGAGCACGGGTACAATTCAGACACTTTACCGGAAATACAGTATTTTAACCAGATCAGCACGGTTCTGCCAAGCCTTGAAGATGCCGCATACGTAGTGTCCTGCATAAGAGAAGAATTTTGCGGAAGGCTCAACCCTCTGCAGAACGGCTCTTACATTGACATCGTAAGAGCCGACGTAAATAAAGCGGCAGGCTTGTACGCGCTTATGGACCACCTCGGTGCAAAGTATGACGATATCATTGCCATCGGTGACAACATAAACGACAGCGATATGATAAGGGAATTCAGATCATACGCCATGGAAAGCGGCTTTGACGCTATAAAAGAGTTGGCAGATTATGTAACCCCCGGTATTACAGAAATGATCGAAAAAGAATTGAAAGACTGAGTGGGTCTCATGTCAAAAAAACGCACGCCCCGCTTACAGTCACATAATCAACAACAAATCACAAGGCGGTGTTATCCTGAGGCAAGTATCCACATTCCTTACACATGGGATAATCAACGTTATCATTTCCCTCCCCTCTATGCATGCCACCTCGTTCTGGGCACTTCTTATCATAGGATTATTTAATTTTGATCCCGTCTCAACTCCCGCACGGTATATAGTCACCATGCTTCCCCTATCAATCCCCATCGTTTCGTGTACCGTTGGAATCATCCGAGGTATAGTGTTCTTCAAGCGCGAGAAATATGCAAAGACCTGCCTCTTGTTGTCAATTCTCGGTCTCATTATATACTCCGCTGTGATTTATCTGTGCGGACTCCTGGGTTCTGTTTTATAGTTAACTTATAATATCAAAAGTTGCAGCATCACCTAATCGGAAAGAGGTCATCATGTTCATAACCTGTAATATCATCTCAGCCGCTTTTGGAATGTTTTTGTACATAACCTTCCGTTCCGGAATCTATTCATACCTGCGCGTATCCGGGTACAGTAAGTCCTACATAAAAAAGATGCGCAAAGGTTTCTTCAACTACCTGCTATATACCAAGCTACATAAAGAAGGAGCTGTCGGATGGGTCTAAGTATTGAACCTCGTCTTCCTCATGACCCAATCCATGTTTCTAATCGCGTCTCTGACCCTCGGATACCTGTCATTCATGCGTATTCCACTCCTTAGTCTCTCTGTCATTTCCTGCGCCGTGCATATCCCCGCAATGATATATTCCTCCATATATGACGCGATGGAAAATTACAAAGCTCCCTTCATCATGATCGCCGAGCAACCGGAAACGAGAAAGCTCTACTCCTCTCTGCCATATTATTTTGTGCCTGCCGTGTCGGTCACACTTACATACCTCTTGTTCACCATACATTAAAAGATCCAAACTAAAGTCAAACAATTACCTATAAACGCCCTGCTCCATTGCCAACAGAGCGTTTTTTCTTGTTTCTCCTAAAAGGAGAGTCCCTAAAAACCGATTCTACAGCATAAACTCCTATATGTAGACAATCTTCTCTCACTCATAGGTTTACTCATTTTCACTTTGAAGGTATAATATATTCCAACAAAATCAAGTAAACCGAAAGGAGCAGAAAATGAGTAAAGAGATTCCGATCTTCTTTTCAACGGATGATAACTACGTACCTTTCCTTGACGTGGCAATAGCTTCGCTTATCACCAACGCCTCAAAGGAGCACAAATACAGGATCATCGTTTTGAACACAGGGCTTAAGCCTGAAAACATATCCAAGGTGAAGTTAAACGAGCGCGACGGCTTTGCTATTGATTTTATTGACATTTCAAAAAGTATTGAGAGCATAAGAGAGCATTTCAAAAATATATATCACTTTTCTATCGTTACTTACTACCGCCTTTTCATCGCTTCCCTTTTCCCACAGTACGACAAAATAATATACCTTGACTGTGATCTCGTTGTACTCGGAGACATATCAAAGCTTTACTGTATCGAGCTTGGTGACAATATACTCGGCGCAGTTCCCGATCAGTACGTGAGTAACACGGAAAATTTCAGACTTTATGCAGAAAAAGCAATAGGTGTCGCCCCTGATACTTATTTCAATGCAGGAGTCCTGCTTATCAGTTTGGAGCAATTCAGAAAGAACCGCATCGAAAGCAAATTCATTGAGCTTATAACGGAGCACGACTTTGACCTGCTTGACCCCGACCAGGCATATCTGAATTATCTTTGCTTCGGCAAAACTCATATCCTGCCAAGCGGTTGGAACAAATCCCCTACAGGCACCCCTTGCGAGGGCGAAAAAAACATCGTCCACTACAATCTGTATAAAAAGCCCTGGCAGTATGACAGGATGACGGATGCGGAATACTTTTGGAGCTACGCAGTCAACTCACCGTTTTACAGTGTAATACTCCAAAGAAAAGCAAATTTCAGCGAAGAAGAAAAGGCTGCAAGCAATGAGGTAGCAAAGGCAATCATTTCGCACGCAAACAGAATTGTGGAGTCTGATGATACCTTTGTTAAAAAGCTTGGCAAAAGAGGATGAGGCAATGGAAAGATCTGCTCACAAGTTGGAACTTTTAAAAAGGATCGACGAGCTTGAGAAAAAAGGAATGTGGCATCTCGACGTGGAGGACGACCCCGAAACCTACCCGCTTATGCCTGATAAAGTAGATTATCTGTGTGAAAAGCTCTCAAGCCGGATCAAAACAAAGATCGCCAATATATTCGGCGCACGTTTCTTTGATAAAATGATCGCTGACAGGCAGCTTGTCATAAAAGAGGTCAGGGGTATTGAAAACTTCACGGCGGTAAAAGGCGGAAAAGTCGTCACCTGCAACCATTTCAGCATCAGCGACAACTATGCCGTGTGGGTCGCACTTCGCGGTCACATGGAAGGGCGGATGCTTTATAAGGTGATAAGAGAAGGCAACTACACCAACCCACCGAAGCCCTTCGGGCTCTTCATGCGTTATTGCAATACACTTCCCCTCTCAAGCCAGACGGGAACAATGATGAAATTCCTAAAGGCATTTGCCGAACTGCTAAAGCGGGGCGAGACCATACTGATATATCCCGAGCAGGGTATGTGGTGGAACTACAGAAAGCCTCGTCCCATGCAGGACGGTGCATTTTCTCTCGCCGTGCGGAACAAGGTCCCCGTCGTACCCATATTCATCACCATGGAGGACTCTGACCGCCTTGACGGTGACGGCTTCCCCGTTCAGGAATACACTCTTCATATCCTCCCCGCCATATATCCCGATCCGAGTCTTTCGCGCAACGATGCGAAAGCCGATATGAAAAACAAAAACTACGAGGCTTGGGTCAAAGTCTACGAAGAGTTTTATCAAAAGCCGCTGGAGTACAGTACATTATGAAGCTTTATTTTTCAATTATAGGTATGGCAATGCTCGTAATATCCGCGGTCAATATCCTGCTTGATACTGCCGTTTGGCACTACGTTATCGTACTCGTCGTTATATGTACTGCATTACAGTTCGTTCTTGACGGTATTATTGCCGTAATAATAAATAAGATGCCCGACAGCCTTTTCGGTGTGAATAATCCTTTGTACCGTGTATCGGAATTTGAAAAGGAGCTTTACAAAAAACTGAAGGTTCGTCTCTGGAAGGATAAAGTGTGGGAACTTGGCGGTCTCGGAGGCTTCAGTAAAAAGAATTTTACTGATCCGAGAAGTCCTGAGTACATTGAAAAATTTATTATTGAATCCAACAAAGGTGTACTTACCCACAGGCTGTCATACCCCATCGGATTTTTGTCAATGCTGTTCGTACCGAAAGCAGCTTCAATCTCCATTGCTCTCCCCATAGCCGCAGTTAACCTGTTTTTAAACGTATTGCCTACGCTTGTACTGCGCTATAACACCCCAAAGCTCATGTCAATGCTTCAAAGGTTGAGCAGAAGGGGAAAAAAATCTGATTCTTGCTTTCTGTAACGTTCACTACTTGTATATCACTATATCACATAATAATTTATCTCCCAAAAAAGTGCTCCGGCACTTTTTTGTTTTCCAATCATTTTTTTATCAAAAAAAGCCAAATATACCAATACATCCATCAAATATTGTATTGAATTCGTAACAATTATATTGTATAATATATTGTATAGTGGGTATGCTTTACCCACTTAATCACCATGAACAAGGAGGGGCAGCTTTGGCTTACACCTTTAAAGGCGGTATCCACGTTGACGAGCATAAGCATACGGCAAAATCCAAAACCGTCACCATTCCCACTCCGCCAATAGTAAAAGTATCCATGAACCAATCCATCGGCGCACCTGCAACACCTACGGTAAAGGTAGGTGACACCGTAAAGATAGGACAGGTCATCGGAGAAGTACCCGAAAGTGCTCTCGGATGTCCCGTTCATTCAAGCATTTCCGGAAAAGTGATCGCTATCGAAGAAATGCGTGTGACCGACGGCTCATATCAAAAAGCCATCGTCATAGAATCCGACGGTGAAGACGCCGTTCACGAGTCAGTCGTCCCATACACACAGAGTATATCAAAAGCTTCAAGAGAAGAGATAATAGACCGCATCCGTGCGGCTGGTATTACAGGCATGGGCGGTGCCGCATTCCCCACATATGCTAAAATAAAGTCTGCCATAGGTAAAGCTGAATATCTTATCGTCAACTGTGCTGAATGTGAGCCTTTTATAACCGCCGACCACCGGCTTCTTCTCGAAGAGCCTGACAGAGTTATAGGCGGTATCAAAATACTACTGCGTGCCGTGGGTGCGCCGCAGGCTTTCGTTGCCATTGAGGACAACAAAGCAGATGCCGCAAGGAAGATATCAAAGCGTCTGCGCGGGCAGGATCTAATCTCTGTAAAGCTCATGAAAACGAAATATCCACAGGGTGATGAACGTCAGCTCATCTTTGCCCTGACTGGCAGAGAGCTTGCTACCGGCAAGCTTCCCGCAGATGCAGGCTGCGTAATTTTCAATGCAGCAACCTGTGCCGCAGTATATACTGCATTCGCTGAAGGTATGCCTCTTGTGAAACGTACTCTCACCGTATCCGGTGACTGCATCAAGGCTCCCGCCAATCTTTCGGTTCCCATCGGCACTACTGCATCGTATCTCATCGAGCAATGCGGCGGTCTTGTAAAGACTCCTGAAAAAATGATAGCGGGAGGTCCCATGATGGGACAGGCTCAGTGGGACCGTGATATGCCCACTAAAAAGAGCACATCTTCCCTTCTTCTGCTTTCAAGAAAGTATTCTGAAAAGCCTTCAGAGCCTGCAGTTTGTATCCGTTGCGGCAGATGCGTAAAGAACTGTCCCATGAGACTGATGCCTGCATACATTGCCGCCTTCGTCCGGAAGGATGATATGGAAAACGCCGAAAAGTACGGAGCCATGAGCTGTGTCGAATGCGGCTCGTGTTCCTACAACTGCCCGGGTAAGGTAGAGATAGTTCAGTATATCCGCGTTGCAAAAAACTACATACGTACCGAAAATGCCCGTATGAAAGCGGCAAGAGAAGCATCCGATAAGAAAGATTAAATCTAAACGTCAGAAAGATTATATATTATGGAAGAAAATATCAAAAATACAAGTGCGGAGATGCCAGAGCTTTTGACGGTTTCCCCATCCCCTCACATGAAATCTCCCGACAGCACGAGAAGCATCATGATAGACGTTCTCATCGCCCTGATCCCCGCCTATATATGGGGCATATATATGTCAGGCTTGCGTGTGCTTCTCATCGGGGCAATTTCCATCGTATCATGCATCGTATTCGAAGCTATCTGTCAGGCTGTGCTCCACCGTCCCATAACGGTTTCCGACTGCTCTGCAGCAGTAACAGGACTCATCTTTGCCATGAACCTTCCCGTCAGCGTCCCACTTTGGATTCCGGTCGTCGGTGCATTCTTTGCCATCGTGATAGTAAAACAGCTTTTCGGCGGTATCGGTAAAAACATCGTTAACCCCGCCCTTGCCGCGAGAGTATTTCTTTTCTCCGCATGGGCAGGACAGATGACACGCTTTGCTTCCCCGGGAAGTCCCGTGTCATCCATGGCGTTCTCCCTTGGTGAAGCCGACGTGATAACGGGTGCAACTCCCCTCGCATCCCTCAAGGCAGGTTCCATCCCCTCAGCCACCCTCGGAGATATGTTTATCGGTAATATCGGCGGCTCCATCGGTGAAGTGTCTGCCATCCTCCTCATTCTCGGAGGTATATACCTTATAGCGCGCCGTGTGATCACATGGCATATCCCTGTGTCATTCCTCGCCACCGTTGCCATTCTTACATACCTGTTCCCCAAAGCGGGTACATCCGTAGATTTTATGCTCTATGAGCTCATGGCAGGTGGACTTATATTCGGTGCCTTCTATATGGCAACAGATTACGTAACGTCCCCCATAACACCCATAGGCAGACTAATATTCGGAGTAGGATGCGGATGTATAACAGTGCTTATCCGATATTTCGGAGGGTATCCCGAAGGTGTATCATTCGCCATACTTATTATGAACCTGCTTGTATGGTACCTCGATATCATCGGTATGCCCAAGCGATTCGGTGCTGTAAGTAAGACACAAAAGAAGTAAGTCCGCCCCTTACAAATTCATGGTATCTGCCACGGGTGAATACAACTCCCACCAAAAACTGTTTCATTTACTGTTTGTACAGCCATTGGCTGAATGGAGATTTTTATGAGTAAGAAGAAAAAGGAAAAGTCACGTCTGCCCGTTGAAAACGAAGCTTCAATGGAGTCTGAGGAAACTTTATCTGATAATACAGAGATCAAATCGCCTCCCCCTGATGAAATTGAAGCTGTATCCGATGCTGTAAGCGACAAACCTCAACGCAGGGAAGATGTTGATACCATCGCGAAAACAAACGCGGCGGGATCAGACATGAAGGATGACAACGGTACTGCAGCCGCATCAGATGATAACTATGAAGTTGGTGACACCGTGTCAACCTTCCCCGAAAAAGCTCCCCCCCGAAGGGAAAAGCGTCCATTCCCCCAGTCACCGAGGCTGGTAATCACACTCTGCGCTATTTGCGTGGCTGTTGCAATCCTTCTCGGTGCAGTCAACTTTGTAACAAAGGACAAGATCGCGGAAAATTCCGCAAAGGCAAAGGAAATTGCCATACTCGCCATATTTGACGACGGCGACCGCGCCGAGCTGTATACCACATACGATGACGGAACCGAAGTTTATCTCGTGTATCTTAACACGGACATTATCGGTTATTGTGTATTCCTTAAGAGCACGGGATTTGGCGGAGACATCGAAATGACCGTCGGAATCGACGCAAATCTCTCCACCTGCGGAGTACAGATAGTCAGTATGTCAGAGACCCCGGGAGTCGGAACAAAAACAAAAACGCCTGACTTCCTGAACGAATTCATTGGCAAGTCGCATACCGACCCCACCGGCGGAGTGGATGCCATATCAGGTGCAACCATCAGCTCCGAGGCTGTAAAGGCAGGAATAAAAGCCGCACATATGATAGACTTTGATCTCGCTGCCGTTGCCGCTGAAAAAGGCGCGCGTCTCCTTACCCCGGAAGAGATAGACAGATTAATGGAAACTGCAACCGAGACCTCAGCCCCTCAGACAGATGACGCCACAAAAGGTGACGTCACCCGTGATCCCTCAACGGATAAGGAGCCGACTGAGTCCTCTTCAGTAACGTCTGCATCCGAGGAAACAAACGACATTCCCTATGTGGACAACGGTGGTGAGCATTATTACATCTACGGAGTAGACGTTACTACAGTTACCGACAAATATATCATTGAGATCAGCAAGGATGACGAAACTGCCACCTTTGAGCCTGAGACTGTAACCGAGCCTGAAACGACAAAGGCTCCGGAAACCACAAAAGCTCCTGAAACCACACTCGAGCCTCAGACCACACCTCCTACGGAGACCACTACAGAACCTGAGACTACAACCGAACCCGAAACCACACCCGAGCCTCAGACTACTACTGAGCCTGTAAGCTCAAGCGAGACTCCCACAGAGGAATCCTCCTCAGCCGAAGTTCCCGATACTGAGACCACAGCAGAATCTTCAGGTGATACAGAACCTGTGTCACCCGACACCTCAGACGTGACGGGTACTGAAGACCCCATGGAAACGGAACTGCCTTCAGAAAGCGGCGAAGCTGTTAATGATGAAACCGGGACGGAAGGCACTGTCTGAGAACATACCCAAAGATCAAATATCAAGATAAGGTTTGGTGTTTAAATTGAAAAACTCAATAGGAAAACAATTCAAGGAAGGTATCATCACGAATAACCCAATATTCGTTCAGCTTCTCGGAATGTGCCCCACTCTTGCCACATCAACGTCGGTTATAAACGCCCTCGGTATGGGTGCGGCAGTAACGGCGGTTCTCACTTGTTCCAACCTGTTCATCTCCCTTGTGAGACGCATCATTCCGAAGCAGATACGTATAGCTTCCTATATAGTAATAATATCGGGTTTCGTCACGGCGGTTGAATTGCTGATAAAGGCTTTCTTCCCCGCAATCGACGCATCCCTCGGAATCTTCATTCCGCTGATCGTTGTAAACTGTATAATCCTTGCAAGAGCAGAAGCTTTTGCATCAAAGAACTCTCCCATTCCCTCCGCCATAGACGGCGTTGCCACGGGTATAGGCTTTACCTTCGCACTCACCTGCATCGCCTTCGTCCGTGAGCTTCTCGGAACGGGACGTATCCTTGCCGCGGCAGACGGTACGGGAGGCATAAACGTATTTGGGGATGCTTACCCTGATGCGGCAATATTCCTACTTCCCGCAGGTGCATTTCTGACACTCGGATGCATTATTGCTCTGGTGCAGAAAATAACCTATACAGCCCATGACCGCGCTGCAAAAAAGAAAGTCCATGCCGGTACTGCAGTATCCGACGCCGTTGAAGCTGTGGAAACAGCAGTTACCGCAGTAAGTGATGGTGAGCCTGTCGCTGACAGCTCAAGCGAAACGGAGGAGCATAAAGATGAGTAACGTATTCCTCATTATGTTCGGTGCAATACTGACCGAAAACTTCATTTTCGCCAAGTTCTACGGTATATGTCCGTTCCTCGGCGTATCAGATAAGCCGTCAACTGCCCTTGGCATGGGAATGGCTGTAACCTTCGTTATGACCCTTTCATCGGCGGCAACATATGCAGTATACCACTTCCTACTCGTTCCCTTTGGGCTTGAATACCTCAAGACCATAGCGTTTATTCTGGTAATTGCATCCCTCGTGCAGTTTATTGAAATGTTCTTACAGAAGTATATTCCCTCGCTGTACTCATCGCTTGGAATATATCTCCCCCTGATTACCACAAACTGTGCGGTACTCGGCGCTGCTCTCGTAAATATTCAGAATCAGAATTCCTTCATTGACAGTGTAGTATTCGGATGCTCCTCAGCTCTCGGTTTTACAATGGCTATCGTCATTTTCGCGGGAGTCAGAGCGAAGATGGCGCTTTCGGATCCTCCCAAGGCTTTCAAGGGATTCCCCATACTTCTCATTGCCGCCGGTCTTGCCGCAATGGCATTTTCGGGGTTCTCGGGAATGAAGTTTAACTGAATAGCCGTTGGCTGAATGGAGATTGTTATGGAATTACTTAAACAAATACTTGCCCCGGCACTTATATTTGTGCTTCTCGGTGTATTGATGGGTATCCTTTTGGCTGTAGCCTCCAAGGTATTCAGCGTAAAACGAGATGAACGGGTAGAAAAAATATCCGGGGTCCTCCCCGGTGCAAACTGCGGCGGATGCGGGTACGCCGGTTGCTCTGCTCTTGCCGAGGCAATTGTCAAGGGTGAAGCGAAAATATCTGCCTGCTCAGCAGGCGGAGCCGCAGTACAGAATGCCATTGCAGAGATCATGGGTGTTGATGCAGGAGAAGCTGTCGAAATGCTTGCCCACGTTACCTGCGCAGGTAAATGCGGAATATCAAAGAAAAAATTCGTATATTCCGGTGCCGATGATTGCGCAGCAGCCGAAAGACTTGGCGGAGGTGACAAGGCATGTCCCAACGGATGCATCGGACTCGGCACTTGCGTAGCACACTGTCCCTTTGACGCACTGTCCATCCGCGAGGGTATCGCATACGTTGACGAAGCAAAATGCCGCGGATGCGGTGTTTGCGTGACCTTCTGTCCCAAGCACGTTATAAAACTCGTACCGAAGAGCAGCCCTGTACGCATGAGATGCGTATCCACCGATGGCGGAAAAGCTGTACGTTCATACTGCGAAGCGGGGTGTATCGGATGTAAGATATGCGAAAGAGTCTGCGAAGTCGGTGCCATCAAGATAGAAAACAACGTGGCTGTCATAGACCACGGCAAATGTATCGGCTGCAGCAAGTGCGCGGAAAAATGTCCCCGTAAGATTCTTGAAATCGTGGAGATTTAAACGGTAATATTAAGAAATACATAGCGGAACGGTTTGAATGCGGAGAACCGTTCCGCTTTTGTTTGATTTACGTAAAGTCAAGCTTTAGTTATCTAACACACAGCGTTATTGACACTAATCATTTTAAATTATATAATTATATACGGATAGGACGTCCGCCATCCATAATAACAAGAAGGTGGTATTACTAATGAGTATATGTATATCAGAAAAAATCACAACAAAGAGACATTTTATGAAGCTGACTCAGGAAGAATTTGCGTCAAGGATCGGGGTCTCAGCTCAATCAGTATCAAATTGGGAAAGAGGTACTTCATATCCGGATATAACATTACTTCCGGTCATTTCGAATATTTTAGGTATATCTGTGGATGAGCTTTTGGGTGTAGGAGTCCTGACAGATGAAGAAATACTTGACGAACTGAAACAAAAAGCCCGGAAAGCAACCGAACCCAACGAGTTAAAGGATCTGCTTCTGTCATATTGTCATTCCTATCCAAATAATTTCAAGGTGATAGAATGGACAATATGGATCATTTACAGAGAGCTTTCCGAATATGACGAAATGCGTTCCTTTGCGCTCACACTCGGACGCAGAATACTATCTGAATGTACCGACATAAATTGTCGTATAACTGCACACAAAGTACTGTCTTTTATTTCCGATGATGAAGATGCCCATGAGTATATTGATACCTTTAACGAAAGTATTCTGCTTCGTCCTAACATCATTGGCAGACATATGTGGAATAAAAGCAAAAGAGAAGATGCCCGAAGTATGTTTGACATCGAGATGATATGTATATTTGATTATATCTTTGGACGAGCTTTCTACTGTGACGACGTACCTGAATCTGCTGTCAAGTATTGTGGCTTCCTCGAAGACATCCTGTTGTGTTTAGGAGATGGAAACGTACCTGACGGCTGGCTTGGACATTACGGTATCACTCTCACAAGACACTCGGCAGCATTATTTGCATCCGGTAACCGGACAGAAGGATACCAAAAATTACAATCGGCACTTAACGTCTACGAAAAGTGGTATAGCCATCCCGCAGGCAGAAAACTCGACGTAGGACGTCTTTGTGTATCGGGTAACGTAAAGATATCGCGAAATGAACCAAACAGAAGCATATACATGGGAGATGAATTGTATCCGTACTCCAAAATTCATGTTCCCGATGTAACCGAGCTACTCACCACATTGTCTTGGTTTGACAGTGTGAAAAATGAAGCAAAATTTAAAGATATTACTCGCCGCATATCAGAAATATCAAAAACTGTTTAATATTTGCCCTTGCAGAACAAAAGCACTTGCGTACGTCAGCTGTACGCAAGTGCTCTGTTTATTACATCATATGCTCGGTTCTTGCAATAATATTATCCTGAAGCTCGGGCTCGAACTGGGTGAAGTAACCGCTGTATCCACCGATACGCACCTTCAAGCTTTCAAAGCCTTCGGGATTTTCCTTCGCTCGTCTCAGGTCGTCGGGGGAAACCACCGTGGTCGTGACCTGCTGTCCGCCGCCTGCGAAATAACCCTTCACAAGAGCGATAAAGCTCTCCTTACCCTTTTCGGTACAGAACGCCTTCTTCTCAAACTTGATCTGGAAGATAAATCCGCTTCCTGCCTCCACGTGGTCATAGTGAAGTGCAGACTTAACCGCCGCAGTGGGACCCGCCATGTCATTGCCTGGAGTTGCGCTGATACTGTCCGCAAGCATTGGTGTGCCGCGTCTCTTTCCGTTGGGAAGTGCGCCGATTGCACGACCGTAGCCTGCTATTCTCGCCTCAGGTGAGCATCCGCCCATATAAATGCCGCCTCTGTACGTGCGGTGACGCTTTACTTCTCTGAGGAAGTGATTTGTTAGCTCAGACGTAATTTTGTCAACCTCTTCTATATCATTGCCGAACTTCTCGCAGGATGAGAAATCGCGGTAAAGGTCCTCATATCCGACAAAGTCAGCATCGAGAGCAGTTAGAAGCTCATCCATGGTGTACTTCTTCTCGTCGAACACAAGCTTCTTTACTGCATACACGCTGTCACCTGCATCTGCTACACCCTCCGCAAGGATCTGTCCGTGATTGTAGAGGGGACCGCCGTCACGGTAGTCTATACCCTTCTGCAAGCATCCGTCGATCAGACATGAACGGATCGGGTTGTACCCGTAGCGAGCCTTGGAATGCTGGCTTGAGTTGGCTCCCATTGCCATGCAGTAGGTTACGTAATCTATCTGCCTCTTTACGGCATACATAAACTCGTCAAAGGTCTTGAATTCTCTCGCATCTCCTGAGCAAATGCTGTAGCGGTCCTTAACGGGACACATGGGGTCACATCCGTTATGAAGGGCAAACTCCACACATTTCGCAAGACAGACCTCGCCATCCTCAAGTCCCATATGGCTCTTACCGTATATATCGATCTGATTACATCCGTTCATACAGTACTCATGGCTGTCGTGGGGAGGAATACCTACCTTTTCAAGTGCGGGACATACGATCTCGTCATTATATATGGTGGGGAGAGCCGTACCTGCGGCGAGACAGTCAGCCGCCGCACGCCACAACGCCTCGGGGGTATTTCTGTGAACTCTCACGGAAAGGTTAGGTGTGTTATAGCCCTTCTCCTCCGTGATCTTCAGCATATCATATGTAAGCCCGAAGGTCTGGTCATTCCAATTCTCGTCAGAACCGCTGAGAGTTACGTGCCAGGTTCGGGTCTCATGGAAGGCATCCCACAGACGGGAAAGCATATCGTGTACCTCAACCTTGTCACTTGTCATCTCATAGGTACGGCGGAGCATCTGATCAAGTCTTCCCGGGGAGTCAATACCGTCAAGGGAGAAAATGAACCAGAATGCATGAACTGCAGACGTGAAGTCATAGGCAGGTCGGCGGGGAATCACCTCAAACGCCTTTGCCGCCGCTTCATATCGCTTTTTATTTTCGGGATCCTCGCACTTTTCAGACATCTCACGTGCAAGGACGAGGAAACGGTCTCCGAGAATATCAATAGCATCCATGGCATACTCGCAACCGCGATAGAATTCCTCGCGGTGAGGATTCTTAGCCTTTCCCTCAGCAATGGTCTTTCTGATACCCTCAGTTCCTTCATTTATTATCTTACCGAAGTCGGGGTTTGCGTGTCCGCCCCAACCGCCGCCCCAACCGGCATGGGTAGAGCCTACCTTTGAGCTGACATCGGGACTCGGATAGTGATATTCATACACCAAAAATCCTATCATGGCGTCACGGTGCTTCTTCAGCGCCTCTGCCTCCTCGGGGTACTTTTCAATAAGCATATCATACTTATCCGGCAAAACCTTAACACCCGCAGCAAATGTAAAGCCTACAGCACTGTCTGTGGGAATACTGTTAACAAAAGGCAGTATGTAATCGTTAAAAGATATATCCGTATACTTGGCAAGCTCGATAAGTCCAAGTCCTATTCTTTCCTCATAGGAAAGGGTAGGATGCTCCAAAAAGCCGTTGGTAAAACAATCAATTCTTCTGTTGTTGGTCATCTCCGTCACCTTTCAATATTAAACTTATAATCGTTGTCTGACAAAAGTCAGCTAAAACAGTTATTTTCTCACGTATGTGCCGTTTTGGATAACAACGACGATGGGGGCCTTTGCAACCTCACCGTTCTCATCCCATGTAAGCTTATTTCCACCGCCGGTGATACCCTCAAGCTCGATCTGCTGCATTGCATCCGAGAGAGGAGTACACATATTAAGCGGCATCATGTCGGGAGTGACGCCAGAAGTCTTTACAGCCTCGTATATTGCATAAATGGCATCATAAGCATCCGCCGCAAACTGATTGGGAAGCACACCGTAACGGGACTGATATTCTTCCATAAACTGTCTTGTTCTGTCGTTATCAAAATCAGCGGGGATTGGGCTTAACAAATGTACGCCCTCGGCAAGACATCTGTCAAATCCGTCAACGGAAAAAAGACCGTCAAGTCCGTCCGTCCCGAAGAACAGTGGTGAATACTCGATTTTTGCTGCCTCCGTAATGATTGCCGCGGCAGGCTCGTAGTATACGGGGAAAAAGATCAGGTCAGCCCCTGCATCCGAAGCAGCTGCAACCGCCTTTGAAAAATCATATTCTCCATCGCCTTCAAACGTAGACACCGATGCAATATTAAGTTCAAGCCTTTCAGCCTCTGCCTTAAACGCCTCGTAAACGCCGACAGAATATGTGTCGTCACTTTTATATATTACCGCCACCTTCTGACTGAGGGCATTTAAAGCTATGTAAGAAGCCGCCGCTTTACCCTGTCCTCTGTCGTTATACGACACTCTGAAAGCATTTTCATGTCCTTCGGTGATCTCGGGGGCGGATGCGGAGGGAGTGACAGTAAATATTTTATCCTCATCTGCCAGATCAACTACCTTTATGCAAGGCTCTGTTGTTGCGGCACCGAGAAGGATCTGCATTCCCCATTCCTTGAGTTCTCCGTAAGCCTTAACGCTCTGCTTCGGATCGTTTTTGTCATCCTTGAAATTCAGCTCAAACTGTACTCCACCCATGGCGTTGATCTCATCAATGGCGATCATAGCGCCGTTCTTTACAGCGGTGCCGTATGCGGAAGTATTACCTGACAAGGGTCCGATACCTCCGATACCTATTACTTCGGGGTCGCGGACTTCGGCCTTGCACCCCGTCACAGCCATCAGTATCATAATCATCGCAAATAATAACGATAAGATTTTTCTCATAATTTAGTCCCCCTTATATTCGGTAATATGAGGATACATTCCTACATATTAATGATACAATATATCAGTGAGTTTGTCAAGCAAAAACTGTCTGTTAATACAATTATTCGTATACCGGATATATGTATTTAGAGCATATTTAATATGTTAAGCAGTATCGCAGAACGTTGATCCGACCGCTGTCCCTGATACTGCAAAAAAAACTTTTGGAAATACTTGACATAAATAAAAATATGTGTTATAATTTTTATCGTAATGAGGGAGTAGCAAGCGACTTCAGTGCGTAACAAGTCAACATCCTGACCGTTTTGGTCTGGCTTGTTTTAAATTGCGAGACTCATGTGTAACTGTGAAGCTATGCACATTGAGTCAGAATATATCGGTGTGGTTCCGTGCATAGTTTTCGTATGCCCGGAATATTTTTTTATTATCACTGAGAGGACGGCACCGTACATAATGGGATTTTCATTATTCTTTAACAGTATTTTCCTCGGCGTGGGTCTTGCAATGGATGCTTTTTCCGTGTCTCTTGCCAACGGACTGAATGAACCTGCCATGAAAAAGCGAAAAATGTGTGGGGTCGCAGGAACATTTGCATTCTTTCAGGCACTCATGCCAATGCTTGGCTGGGTGTGTATCCACACGATAGTAAATTATTTCAAATCATTCGAAAAGCTCATTCCCTGGATCGCCCTGGGACTTTTACTGTTCATAGGTATCAAGATGATACTCGACAGTAAGAGTACCTGCGACAACGATGAAAAGCCCGGCGTCGGTCTTGCGGCACTTCTCGTTCAGGGAATCGCTACGTCCATCGATGCACTCTCAGTAGGATTTACCATTGCAAGCTACGACCTTGCATCAGCTCTCATATCCGCACTGATTATTGCGGCAGTCACTTTTGTGATCTGCTTTGCAGGTATTGCTATCGGAAAGAAAGCCGGATGCCGTCTTGCCGGCAGGGCGGGAGTTTTCGGAGGAGTAATACTTATTCTCATCGGCCTTGAAATATTCATCACAGGTATCATCAAATAAAAAACAAACGTCAAAAGTCCGGGACTCACAAACCCGCCTATTATATTAACAATTTCAGGAGGATTTCAAATTGGCAATTTACAACGAAACACCAAGTGAAGTGCTGAAAAGCCTTGAGGTCGATCACGCCGTCGGTCTCAGCGATGCTGAGGTTCAGATTCGCCGTGAAAAGTACGGTGAAAACAAACTTCGCGAAAAGAAAAAGAAGACTACCCTTCAGAGATTCCTTGACCAGTTCAAGGACGTCATGATACTCATCCTCATCGCAGCTGCTGTAGTATCATTTGCCATCGTCGTTGCCGAAAAGAATTGGGGTGAGCTTTTTGAGCCGGGTCTCATTCTGCTCATCGTTATTCTCAATGCCGTAATGGGTGTTTATCAGGAAGGCAAGGCTGAAAAGGCACTGGATGCTCTCAAAAATATGTCTGCGCCCCATGCAAGAGTTATCCGTAACGGTGCCGAGATGGTGATCGACGCCGCAGAGCTCGTTCCCGGTGACATCATCAAGCTTGAAGCAGGTGACTTTGTCCCTGCTGACGCGAGACTGATCCAGAGCGCAGGCCTCAAGTCCGAGGAATCTGCCCTCACCGGTGAGTCCGTCCCCTCCGAAAAGGATGCCTCTGCCGAGGTTAAGGAAGGCGCCCCCATAGGAGACCGTACCAATATGGTATTCTCAGGCTGCAGCATCACCTATGGTACTGCAACGGCAGTAGTTTGCGCTACCGGTATGGATACCGAAATGGGTAGGATCGCAAATCTTCTTGACAGCGAGACAGAGACTCAGACTCCCCTTCAGCAGAAGCTTTCACAGCTTGGTAAATACCTCGGTATCGTTGCCCTTGCAGCGTGTGCCGTCATCTTCGTAGTTGGACTTGCCAACTCCATCCCTCCCCTTGAGATATTCATGACCGCCGTATCCCTTGCGGTGTCTGCGATCCCCGAGGGACTTCCCGCCATCGTTACCATCGTACTTTCCATCGGTGTTCAGCGCATGGTAAAGAAAAATGCTCTTATCCGTAAGCTCCCTGCTGTCGAGACCCTCGGCGGTGCTTCCGTTATCTGCTCCGATAAGACCGGTACTCTCACACAGAACAGAATGACTCTTACAAAGGCTTTCGTTGACGGTGCCGATGCCCCCTCCGACATAAAGCATAGTGAAACTGATGACGTAAAGAAGCTTCTCATGTACGCCACCCTCTGCTGTGACGGATCCGTGGTATTCGGTGAAGACAAGGAACAGCATATCGGTGACCCCACCGAGACAGCCATCGTCCTTGCCGCACATAAGAACGGTATGCCCAAGGAAGAGCTTAACTCCAAGTATCCGAGACTTGCTGAGATCCCCTTCGACTCCGACAGAAAGCTCATGACCACCGTCAACAGCATCGACGGTAAGAATATCGTTATAGTCAAGGGTGCTTTCGACATGATGGCTCCCAGATGCATTTCAGGAGATATTGAAACAGCACGTAAAATGACAGACTCCATGAGTTCTGACGCTCTCCGCGTTCTTGCAGTCGCATATAAGGAGATCGATAATGTACCCTCAAATCCCACCTCAGATGAGCTTGAAACAGACCTCATCTTCATGGGACTCGTTGGTATGATCGACCCGCCGAGACCTGAGGCAAAGGAAGCTGTTGCAGTTTGCCGTAAAGCAGGAATCAAACCCGTAA
>CAYYRY010000011.1:0-19026 GCA_964474245.1 uncultured Ruminococcus sp.
AATTCTACAACAGGGGGCTCTTTTATTCAATGTCCGTTTTTCGGGGTATAGTCCAATTGGTGTCGGGGGCGCTTTTTTTGTGCATACTATGTAAGCGGTGTTCATTCACCGGGGAAACGCATCTCCGCATACCGGGCGATCAGCTCCACCGTGTTGTCGATGCCGGTCTTGAGGCTGTCGATGATCAGATCGTAGCTCTCACTGTGACCCCACCGGGTATCGGCGTAGAAATTGTGGTAGCTGGCACGGCGCTTATCGGTCTTCACGATCTGATCCGCCGCCCGCTTTTCGTTCAGGTCGCTGTACTGCACCAGCTCCGGCATATGTGCGGACAGACCCGGGTGGAGCCCCTCCTCGCGGATCATGTAGAGGTAATCGGGGAGGCGGTCGATTATGCGCTTGTTTTTGTTGACTAACTGCTCCGCGCTGGCGTGGTGGATGAGGCAGAAGGTGCTTCCGATCTCGCGGCTCTTCTTTATGACGGCGAGGGCTTCGGCACGGGCTTCTGCCGTGTCGTCCACGTTGATATAGGGCGTGTCGATTATTATCATTTTTCTGCCCGTTTTCTCCTCGGCGTATTTTATAGCCTCAAGTGCAAGGGGAGTCGTGCTGATGGGACCCATCACCGCGTCGACTCCGTACTCGAGATATGCCTCGACGACGGGAAGGTACGACTCGGGGGTGGCGTATTTTTCTCTTATGCCGCGGTCAGCCGCGTCGCTTCTGTGGCTGTAGCCGATGAGCCAGTTGGTGCCCATGAGCATTCGGGGGAGGGAGACTCCGCCCACCTCTGTTCTGGGAATGATCTTGTTCATTTCATTTACTCCTTGATTTTTAACGTGATGTATCGGATGCGGTATTAATTAATGCAAAGATATCGTCGCGCTTCGCGAGACCCTCGGAAAATGCGGTTGCGGCACCTGCGGCACAGCCGTAGAGGAGGGCGGTAGTGTATCCTTGTTCTGTGCCTGCCAAAAAGCCTGCCACGGTGGAGTCGCCTGCTCCTACGGAGTTTACCTGTGTACCTTTGAATGCGCTGAATCGGTGGATGCCTCCGAACTCGTCGAGAATCATTGCTCCGTCCTTGCCCATGGTGACGAGGACGTTGCGTGCGCCTTCTTTTTGAAGCTGCCCCGCGGCGTCTTCAACGTCATGGGGACGGGTCAGGGGTCTGCCCGTTATCTCACTCAGCTCGTCGATATTGGGCTTGATCAAAAAAGGCTTGTATTTGAGAGTGGACGTCAGCAGCTCTCCGCAGGCGTCGACTACGAAGCGGATACCCCTGTGGCTGAGGCGGGACAGTATCTGCTCATACGTGTCGGACGGGAGCGAGGGGGGGATGCTTCCCGACAGGACGAGGGTGTCGCCCTCGGTGAGACACAGCAGCTTGGAGTACAGGGCCTCCATATCGGCTTCGCCAATGCAGGGACCTGCACCGTTTATCTCGGTCACGTCTTCTCCGCGCAGCTTTACGTTTACTCTCGTTATACCGCTGGGCAAATGACAAAAATCAGTTTTGACACCGGATGATCTCAGGGTGCCCTCGAGCATATCTCCCGTGAAGCCTCCGACAAAGCCGAGGGCGGTGGACTCTAAACCGAATTCCGCTAAGACGAGTGACACGTTAACGCCCTTGCCGCCTATAAAGAAGCTCTCTGAGGCAGAACGGTTTACCTTTCCTGTCCGAATGTTTCCCGTGTCCATGACGTAGTCGAGGGCGGGATTGAGGGTAAGTGTGTATATCATATTTTGTTATTCCATTCTTCTGAAGTAATGTTGAAGTGATATCTGCAAATATGGTGATTCTTTGGCTCTGCACTTACAGTTCGGTTTTATAGGGAGCACCGTGGCCACCGAAAATGGTCCAGCTTCCGTGCCCAAGAAGGCGCATCAGCTCCTGCCTCTCGCGTCTGGCGAGGTCGGGGTCGGTGTCTACGGAGGTCATGAGATACGGTGCAAGTCGGTTGAAGGCGGTTTGCTCTGGAGTGCAGCCTTTTACGTTTATGAATATGTCTCCTGAGAAAACGACGCGGCAGGCTCTGTCGATGAGTATGATCTCACCCGGTGCATGACCTCCCGCACCCTCGTACACCTCGAAATTGAATCCGCATAGGGAAAGACCTCCTATGGGGGTCAGTAGAGAGTCTCCCTCGGCGTTCCCTATGACCGCAAACGAGTCGGTCTTCGGCGGCACGTATGAGGTGAGCAACTTGCTGATCTTTGCATAAGGCGCGTGCTTGGGGTTCTCCTCTCTCCACGCCGCCTCGCCTCTGTTCTCCCTAAGGAAATTCTCAAGGCACCTTGCTGAGGCGTATATTTTGTTAAATCGGTCCGCGCATCCGCAATGGTCCACGTCGGCGTGGGTCAGTATAAGCTCCCGCGGCAGGTGCTCGAAGTCGGGGACCTCCCGCTGCAGAAGGCTCCACAGCTCGTCGGACAGACAAAGAAAGCCGGAGTCTATGAAAAGCAGTTCGTCTTTATGTCTTATGACGCATACGTTGCTTCCGCAGGGAGGCTCTATGAGAAGAAGATCGGAATCGGACGTTAAGGCGTGTCTGCTGATACGGCATTTGAAACCCGGTCCCTTTGATGCACGGACCGCGTAGGCAAATTTCCCGATATAGTCAAATGTCTTATACGGCGGATTGCCCGCCTCATCGAGCATTTGCATGATGAGGTTTGAGTTTACTATAAGCTCGTTTTTTTCACTGTCGTCAAGCCCCGTCTTTTCGGATATGTCTTCAGCAAAGGACAGATAGAAGACGGTATTGTCGAGAATCTTTTCACTTTTGCTGTATTCAAGTATTCTGAGTCGGCAGAGAAGAGAAGCGCGGTGCATAAACTCTGAGACACTTTCTCCGTCCTCAACGTACAGTCCGATTTTGAAATACTGATATTTTTCTCCTCCTGCGACAGAGCTCATATAGGAAATATTGAAGCTGTAGCTTTTGATCAGCTCAAGTATAGGGATCAGTCTGCCGGGCTCGTCAAGTATGCGGAACTCCATAAGGAGTACGCCGCCGAAGGTGCGGTTGTCGCGGATGTAACCGAGCTGCTTCAGCTTTTCCTCAGCCATGTCAAGGTCGGACGGGTCTCCTTCGGCTTCGATGAACAGTATATGCACGTCAACGGCTTTGTTATAGCTGACTCTGGTTATGTTTAGACCCATTTCAGCCATACATTCGCTTGCTGTCAAAAATGCTCCTATTCTGTCGGGCATAACTGTAGTGAAAGTGCGTTTCATTGTGCCTGTGCCTTTCTTTATGCGTTTAACGATATCTGTCTTTTCCTATATTATAATGTATAAATCATGCTCAGTCAACGGCTTGCAGGTGAATTTTCCGCTGCAGACGGTATTTTAGCGAATATGTCTGGTCCCATGAAGCCTGTAGTTATCGGCTGTTAATGAAAAGACATGACCGGGCATAAAACATTATTTGCAAATGACGGATAAAATATTTGATATGGGGAATAATTGATTTTGAAAAACAGTGAGGCGAGGATTTGGTGCTGTGTGATTGCTTTAAGAAAAGGTGTGGTTGTCAGTATGGCTTCTGTTCTTAAGGGTATAAGCGTTCCGAAAAGGAAGATCACCTATATAATATCTCCGACTAAGCTGCCGGTACCCTGTGAGGTCGTTCTGCCGATGCAAATGCACATTGGAAAGGCGGCAATACCGGTGGTAAGGGAGGGTGACCGTGTGGCAGTGGGGACGGTGGTCGCCAGACCTGACGGTGACTTGTCGTCGTATATTCATTCGAGCGTATCGGGGATAGTAACGGATGTAGGGAGCTTTGAGACCCTTGACGGACGGGTGGTGTCAGCAGTCAGGATAGCATCGGACGGAGAGGGGAGGGTGTGCTGTGACGTGGCACCTCCCAGGGTGACCTGCAGAGATGACTTTGTGGATGCCTTGAAGCAAAGCGGCATTGTGGGACTCGGCGGTGCAGGCTTTCCTACCCACGTGAAATATTCCGTCGCACCCGAAAGGATCAAAACGATAATAATAAACGCCGCGGAGTGTGAACCTTATATTACAAGTGATACCCATACTATGGTGCGGCATGGGGAATACGTGGAAGTTGCTATCGAGGCTTTCCGTGAATATCTTGGAGTGGGTCGGATAATTGTCGGCTTTGAGAGGGATAACGAAATGATGACGGCATCCCTTGAGGCATTGGCGGACAGATGCAGTATTATTCAGTTAAAGCGGCTGTCAGAGGTTTACCCACAGGGGGCTGAAAGGGTACTGATATATCACACCACGGGAGAGGTCACGCCTGTCGGGGGGCTTCCCATAAATGCGGGATGTATAGTCAGCAACATTTCGACAGTTGCTGAGATCGGACGGTATCTGAAGCATGGTATGCCCCTCGTTGAAAGGTGTATAACCGTGGACGGCGGTGCGGTCAGGGAGTCCAAGAACGTGATCGTTCCGGTGGGTGTGAGACTTCGTGACGTGATAGATTATTGCGGAGGCTTTTTATCTGCGCCTGCGAAACTTCTGTTCGGGGGACCCATGATGGGGCTTAGCGTCAACAGTATTGACATGCCCATACTCAAAAACACCAATGCGGTCCTCGCTCTTGACTCGGATGAGGCTTTTTATACTGCTCCGTCGCCGTGTATAAGATGCGGTTCCTGCCTTCGCGCCTGCCCGTTTGACATTGACCCTGCGGCGATAGCAAGGGCGAGAAAGAGGGGGGCCATTGATGCTGTTCGCCGCCTCCGCGTCGATGCGTGTATGGAGTGCGGGTGCTGTTCATACGTATGTCCCGCAAAGCTTCCCCTTGTGGAGTCAAACAGGATGGGAAAGGCGGAATTAAGACAACATGACGCGGCAAAGAGACGGGCTTTGGGCAAGGAAGGTATTGTATGACTAAGGGAAGTAAGGTTCACGTATCTGTTCACATACGTTCAGATAATCGGACGAGCAGGATCATGGCGGATGTGCTGGTGGCACTTATTCCGTCTGCGGTGGCAGGAGTTTATTTTTTCGGCCTCAGGGCGGCGCTTGTGTTGTTGGTGTCAGTTGCGGCTGCTGTCATTGCAGAGTGGTCATATGAAATGATCACGGGAAAAGATCTGACGGTTTCGGACTTCAGTGCCGCTGTTACGGGGGCGCTGCTCGGCCTCAGTCTGCCGTCGGGTATTCCTATATGGCAGGCGGTATTCGGCAGTGTGTTTGCGGTGGTAGCGGTGAAATGCATTTTCGGAGGCATCGGTTACAATATAGCAAATCCAGCAATGTGTGCAAGAGTCGTTATGCTTCTTTCCTTTGGAGAGATGGTGGTCTACAGGGAGGCAGGCATGGCGGATACGGTATCGTCGGCTACTCCCCTTGCGGTGTTGTCGGAGGGAGGAGACTTCAGCCTATGGAGGCTGTTTGTCGGTGACAGGGGAGGCTGTATCGGTGAGACCTGCTGTGCGGCGTTGCTTGCGGGACTTGCCTATCTGCTATTCAGACGTGTTGTGACCTGGCATATTCCGTTGTCGTTTCTGGCATCGGTGTTTTTACTATCCTTTATTCTTGAGTCAGGAAACGTATCCCGTGCCTTGATGTGGACTATATCGGGAAGTGCGGTTATGGGAGCTGTATTTTTTGCGACGGATTACGTTTCATCTGCCACGACCTCGGTGGGAAAGCTTATTTATGGTTCCCTATGCGGTGGACTTACCGTTCTGATACGGCTGTTTGGTGACTATCCCGAAGGTGTATCGTTTGCGGTACTGTTTATGAATTTCACGGTGCCGTTTATTGATATCGTGACGAGGAAAAAGGTTTTCGGTACGTCCGGGAAGACTGTCGGTCGAGTAAAGAAAAGGATGGAGTCGCTTTGAGTTCCTTTGAGTAAGAAAGTCTTGGAATTCCGGATTTGGAAACGGCATTTTCTTTATAATCGGGAATGAATAAAAGCAAATAATAAAAGAAAGGTATGCCATGATTGTTTGAAAGGTCGTGAGGAGACATATGTGGAAAAGTGCGCTTGTGATCGTGCTTGCAGTGGTAATATCCTTTGCGGTACTCACTGCGGCTGACTTGTTTTCTGAGAGGCTCGCGGAAGAGGGTACTGCCTCGGATATGACGGGTACTTTTGAATCCGTTATGCCGGAAGGATCAGGCTTTGCAGAGCTCGATATCACTCCGTATGCTCTGCCTGAGTCTGTAGCAAAAGCATACTCGGAGATCGGAGGAGGACTTGTGTTTGAGCTTAATGCGACCGGGTACTACCCCGGAATGATCATTCTTTGCGGGATTGACCCGTCCGGTAAGGTCACGGGGGCGGAGTGTATCGAGAGTGGCGAGTCCCTCGGAAAAGAGAAAACTTACGGAGAGAATGCGGTGGGACTTACTCTTGATACCGTGGGTGAGCTTGACACTGTGGCGGGTGCTACTAAGACTACAAAGGGCTATAAAAAAGCGATCAGGGATGCGCTTGAGGCGCATCGGGTATTGTCGGGGATGAGTTGATGAAAAATAAAGTTGATATGCACAGACTTCAATTCGTAGTTACCTTAGCTTTATGCTTGTCTTCGCTTATCCCGGGGACGGTAGCTGCAGCTTTGAGTATTGGGGTATCGGCGTTTCTTGGGGGATGGATAGCTGAGGCTTTTGGTATGCTTTCCGTAAAGGAAAGCGAAAAAACTGTCATTAAGCTGTGCGGCAGATCTGTGGCGGCAAGCGTTGCGGCGTCGGTGGCTTTGATAATGGGAACTTTTTTGGGACTTGACACACTTGAAATCGGACTTATACTCCCCTCTGCAGCCGGTGCTGCATTGGCTCTCCGATGCGATATAAGCGGCGGAGAAGAGGTCGGATTTACTGCAAGCGGTGTGGCGTATCTTATTCCGGTGACCCTCGGAGGAGTCATCAGGGAGGTACTCGGAAGAGGCAGTATATTCGGGCATACGATAGATTTTTTTGAAAGTCTGACCGTGGGGGTGCTTGATACCCCTGCGGGTGGGATGATGATTTATGCGGCTTTTTCGGCCTTGCTTGGCTTTATACTGAACAGGGGAAGGAAGGTATCTGAAGTTGAGGTATGATGCTGAACAGCTTCGCAGTGCGGTGATAATATTATCCTCCGTGATCTGTTATCTGATACCGGTCATTGACGGAAATACCTGCGGCAAGAGAAGACGCGGCATATCTGTATATGTGGGCGTTTGTGGGAGCGTTGTGTTTTTCCTTTCGTCATGTCTTGCGGCGGCATCGGAGTACTTACCTGCGGAGGTGTCGGACGTACTGCCGGAGAACTTTTTGTCGTTGGTGCTTATCACGGGCTTTAGTGTCCTTCTTGAACTGCTGTCGGAGAGGCTTGGCTTCGGAAGGTTTGGCTTTGTGATATATCTCAGCGCGGTAGTGCTCGGTTTGCTTCTGACGGGGGAAGAGACAAGTGGCTTTTGGGAGGTCGTGCGTCGCTCGGCGCTTTACTGCGGCTACTTTATACCGGGTGTGCTGCTCTTTTCACGGATCAGAACGAGGCTTGATGAAAGCGAAAGCTGTGAAGCTTTTGCAGGCTTGCCCGTCATATTACTGTCGGGGGCGTTTTTGTCAATTGCTTTGTCGGGAATACTGAATGTATGGCAGAATCTCTTTAGGTGAGATACCGTGCTTTTTGACCGGTAGAGGCTACGGCCTGGCAATAGATGTTATACGTTGCCGGAAAAGACGATCGGATGGATTTTTAAGTTTTATTACTATGAAAAATGGAGGGGAAACCTATGAAGAAGATAATTGGTATTTTACTTGTGCTTGCTGCTGTATCGGTATTGCTCACGTCGTGCTTTGCTAAAGATAACGCTGCGGATGGTGAGGTGAAATTCGGACTTGGGGTATATTCATATTATGGGACGCCTACGGATGCGGATGAGGATGGCGACGGCGAGTGTAAGGCAGAGCTTACGTTTGCCGCTGTGTATATGGATAAGGACGGGAAGATAGTGAAGTGTATGCTTGACAGCACGTCTAACAGGTTGTCCTACACATCGGACGGAAAGGCTTTGGCTTCTGAAGAATATCTGACCAAGCGTGAGCTGGGAGACGCTTACGGTATGACTGCGGGCGGTGCTTCAAGCGAATGGTATAAGCAGGCGGATATTTTTGAGTCGCTTGTGAAAGGAAAGAGTATCTCTGAGGTAAGACGGATGGTATCAGACGGGGGCAAGGGCAGCGATGAGGTCATAGATGCGGGGTGTACCATATCGGTGGCGGATTTTGTTAAAGCGATAGAACGTGCGACTGAGAGTTCAGTTACAACGGATGCTTCGGCGGAAGATGAAATAAAGCTTGGAATAGTGTCTCTTCCCGGGGCATCGTATGATGCCGCTGAGGATGAAGATGGATCGGTCTCCTGTGACGTTACGGTCTTTGCCGCCATGACGGATACCGAAGGTAAGATAACAGCCTGCAGATGTGATGCTGTTCACGCTGAGGTGGAGTTTAACGTAAACGGCGAGGAGGAGCTTGACGACACATCGGAGCTTAAGACAAAACGTGAACTGGGGGATGACTACGGCATGAAGGCAGGCGGTGCTTCGAAGGAATGGTATGAGCAGGCTGATGCTTTTGAAAAAGCTTGTATCGGAAAGGATATGGGCGGAGTTACGCTTCTTGCTGAAGAAGACGGATACGGAGTAGACTCTGTTCAGAATGCGGGGTGTACCGTGAAGATCACAGACTTTGTAAAAGCGGCTGTCAAGGCTATCAAATAAGCTTGCCGCATGGGAACCGTTGGGTCTCATGCGGTATACATACGGGAGAATAATAACGGGAATAGGTAAGAATATATTTGTTGTTTGCGATTATGTAGCTTCGAATGAGCTTTTTTGACGGAATGCGGTAATTACATCTTGAAAAAAGCATCGGTTTATGGTAAAATTAAAAAGACGGCGGCGGTTTGCGATCGTTTGCTGTAGCTACCTATGTAAATAAATTGCCGCAAAACGGCAGAATGGAGACACCATGGAACTTAAAGATGTTCTCGAACTCATAGGAGGTCTTGCGCTGTTCTTATACGGTATGAACGCCATGGGCGCCGCGCTTGAAAAAAGTGCCGGTAACAAGCTCAAAATCTTCCTCAGCAACGCAACTTCCAACCCCTTTAAGGGATTTTTGCTCGGACTTATCGTTACACTGATCATTCAGTCCTCATCCGCTACTACCGTTATGGTCGTAGGTTTCGTTAACTCCGGTATCATGACGCTCAGTCAGTCCATCGGTGTTATCCTCGGTGCCAACCTGGGTACCAGCGTTACTGCGTGGATCCTGTCGCTTCAGGCAATCGACAGTAACAGCGTAGCTTTCCTTCAGCTTCTGAAGCCCGATACCTTCGTTCCCATCGTTGCCATCGTTGGCGTTATCCTCTTTGCTTTCCAGAAGAACGCAAAGCGTAAGGACGTTGGTATGATCCTTCTCGGATTTGCAATTCTTATGTTCGGTATGGACATGATGTCCGGCTCCGTTTCCGGTCTTAAGGAGAATGAAGCTTTTAAGAATCTTCTCGTTATGTTCTCCAATCCCATTCTCGGAGTTCTTGTCGGTACGGTATTTACTGCAATTATCCAGTCGTCTTCCGCATCTGTCGGTGTCCTTCAGGCACTTACGCAGACTGGTAACGTATCCTATGCTACCGCCGTTCCGATAATTATGGGTCAGAACATCGGTACTTGTGTCAGCGCAATGATATCTTCCATAGGCACGGGTAAGAATGCGCGCCGTGCGGCAGTTATCCACCTGTCGTTCAACATTATTGCAACTCTTATTATACTTCCTGTTTATTACATTCTCATAAGCGTTATTCCGTCGCTCAACTTATTCGTAAACAACACGTATGCTGGATATATCGGCATCGCAGTAGTTCACACAGGCTTTAAACTTGTGGCTCTCGCTATTATCTCTCCCTTTGCAAAGTACCTTGAAAAGCTTGCGGGCCTTATCGTGCGTGAGTCTGAGGAAAGCGAAGAGAACAAGCTCCTTGACGAGCGTTTCTACACAGTTCCCTCAGTTGCCATTGAGCGCAGCCGTACAGTTGCCGTAACTATGGCTGAGGTTGCGGTTATGTCCATTAAGGATTCGCTTAAACTTCTTGAAAACTACAATTCCAAAGAGGCAGATAAGGTTCGTGAGGCTGAAGGAAAGGTTGACGTTTATGAGGATAAGATCGGTTCTTACCTTGTAAAGCTTTCTTCGCATAGCCTGACCGAGGCTGACGGTGTTGAAGCCAATAAGCTTCTCCATGTTATCGGAGACTTTGAACGTATTTCCGACCATGCGGTCAACATCGTTGAGTCTGCTGAAGAAATATATGACAAGAAGCTTGAGTTTTCTGAGGATGCATCCAAGGAGCTTCGTGTTCTTATTTCCGCGGTTGAGGAAATTTTGGAAATCAGCTTCCGTGCGTTCAGCGAAGAAGACCTCAATGCCGCATCTCAGGTCGAGCCTCTTGAGCAGGTAGTAGATCAGCTTCGCGATACTCTCAAGTTCAACCACGTATCCCGTCTCAGTGCCGGTAACTGTACCATTGAGCTTGGATTCGTATTCGGTGACATCCTTACAAACCTCGAGAGAATTGCAGACCACTGCTCCAATATCGCAGGATGTGTTCTTGAAATGGCTCGCGATGAGCTTGATATTCACGAGTATCTCCGCCGCATCAGAGGCAGCGAGGAAGGTGAGTTCATTAAGCTTTACGAAAGCTTCAAGACAAAGTATTCCGTTTGATCATAGTTTGACTTGCGTCTCCCGTTCGGAAGAACGGGAGACGTTTTGCGTAGGGGATATACAACCTGTGGTTGAGACGGTGTCATGACAGGTGATTGCGTTTTTTCTTGTGTGGGGGTATAATATAACCGGATAGATTGCAGAGTGTGAGCTTGTTGGCTGAGGCGGACGGGCAAACACCTTAGGGAAGGAGCATTATTATGCGAGAGATCAATATTGCGAAAAACATTACAGCTCTCAGGCGTGAGAGGCAGGTGACACAGGAGCAGATGGCAGTCAGCATAGGCGTAACGGCTCAGGCTGTGTCAAAATGGGAAAAGGGGATCTGTCTGCCGGATGCGATGACTTTGCCGCTTATTGCAGACTATTTTAACGTCAGCATTGATTATCTGTATTTTGGCGGCGACTATGCATACGACGATCTTTACGGTCAGAATTTCAAAAAGGTAGCATCATACGCCCATTACAGTAAGGATTCATTTGATACTGCCATGAAGATAGTCTCATCTGCCCACTTCGGAATTGCGGGAGGAAACTTAGGAAGCTATGACAGCAAGTATGACGAACCGTCCCATATCGGTAACGAAAACGGTTTCTCGCTTCTCAGCGGAAAAGGCTTCGGGGCGATGGTGATGAGAGAGTTTTTTGACACGGTTGATGACAAGGCTATTGAGTTTTCAAGTAAGTTTGTGAAGATACTTTCGGAGGATAACTGCATCTTGACCGTTGCTGCTGTAATATCAATGAGCGGTATCAGTTTCGGTGAACTGACGGAGAAAACCGGACTTGACAGCGATGCGCAGAGGCTTGCGGTTGAAGCCCTTGTGGCGGCGGGTGTGCTTGAAGAGAAAGAGTCAAAACACAGGATGCTTGGAATGACCTATACTGTGAAAGCGATATATCACACTTGTCTCTGCTTACTTTTGGCGACGCTGTCAATGCAGTGGATGTCTTTCAGACGGATCAGCTGCTGTATGGGGTACGGAGATTATCCCATGCGTATCGGTTCGGACAGTATGCGCTGAGAAGAATATGGTTGACAATTACCCCGGGATATATTATCATAATAGATGAATAAAAAAACAATGCGGAGATAATTATGGTTTGTTCTGATTTGATAAATAAGGTGAAGGAGAACGTTCACCGTGTCGTTATAGGTAAGGATGAAATAATCGAGCTGATGCTTGTGGCACTGCTGAGTGACGGACATATTTTGATAGAAGACGTGCCGGGGGCCGGGAAGACCGTGCTGGCGAAGTCGTTTGCCGCATCACTCGGATGCAGATTCAGCCGTATTCAGTTTACTCCCGATCTGCTTCCGTCGGACATTACGGGAATCAAGTATTTTAACATGAAAACGTCGGAATTTGAATTTATCAAGGGTCCTGCGTTTGCGAATATTATCCTTGCGGATGAGATCAACCGTGCGACTCCAAAAACACAGGCAGGACTTCTTGAGTGCATGGAGGAGAGGCAGATCACCATTGAAGGAGAGAGCCACGTGCTGCCGTCACCTCTTATGGTCATAGCCACACAAAACCCTGTGGAAAGTATTGGTGTGTTCCCGCTTCCCGAGGCTCAGCTTGACCGTTTCATGATGCGTGTACGTATGGGGTATCCCACAAGGGAAGAGACTCTTGCAATACTTACGCGCTTTGAGAAAGATGACCCGCTTCCATATTTGGGAGCAGTCGTGACGTCCGATGATATTCTGAGGGCGATGTCTGAAGTGAAGGAGGTCTATATTCATCCGGACCTGCTAAACTATATATCGGAGATAGTTGAATATACGAGATACAAGCAGGGAGTTATACTAGGTGCGAGCACAAGAAGCTGTATCGCGCTTCTCAAGGCGGCAAAGGGTATTGCAGCTTTAAGGGGCAGAGGATACGTGCTGCCCGATGACATTAAAGATACGGCAGTTCCCGTGCTGGCGCACAGGCTTGTGTTAAAGACTACTCTGCGAACCGTGAAGGATGCCCACGAGGACATGATAAGAGAAATACTGAGCCTTGTTACGGTTCCCACGGAGGATATTGACAGATACAAACTGTGATCGCTGAGATAATTTGCTGAATGGAGGTTAGTATGAGATTTCTTATATTTCTGTTGACGGTATTCGTCTATACTATCCCCGTTCAGATACTGTGGTGGATACTTTATATCGTTTACTATGCCGTGAAGGTAAGGCTGGTGGAGCGTCTTGAATACGAGAGATGCTTTTCCGAAGAAGGAGTGTTCGCGGGAGACGTGGCGGATGTGATCGAGACGATCACCAATCCTACGGTGTTGCCCGTGTTCTTCGTGGACGTGGAATCATATATCGATCCGAATCTTCGGATCGAAGGCCGTGACACGACGGACAGTATGCAACTTATCATAAGCCGTTTCCATATTCCGCCTCATTCGAAGATTACCAGGCGCTTCAAGGTGAAATGTGCCGGAAGAGGGTATTATACCATGAATACTGCGGTTGTATTTACGAAAAGCCTTACTGTGGAACGGGTGAAGAATTTTGAGTTTAATGCGGAACTGTACGTTTATCCTGCGGTTTCCGAAAGTTTAAATACCTCTCACCCGGCGGGAGTGGTATTCGGAGAAAGTATGAGTTCCAGGCGGATAGTGTACGACCCGTTTTCGCTTTCCGGAGTCAGAGATTATGCGTTCGGGGATCCGTTCAATCAGATAAATTTCAAGGCAACTGCACGTAGCATTTACGGAACAGGACACGGTATTAAGGTGAACAGATACGACTATTGCTCGGACAGGGTGTTCATGATATATATGGACTTGGCTCATCCCGAAAGAGTACATAATACTATGGAATATCAAGATATGATGGAGAGCGCTTTATCCGTGACAGCAGCTTTTGCCATGGATGCATTGTCAAACGGATACAAGGTTGGCTTTGCTGCAAACTGTCATATGACAGACGGCAGACAAAGCCTTAATTATCCCGTACACGGCGGTGAGCATCACATAACAGAGCTTCTGAGGGAGATGGCGATGATCCGCATGAGAGAGGGGGCATCCTTTATGTCAGTACTTGACGGTGGGGTGAAAAGTAACGTATCCAATGCGGAGATATACATATTGACCGCAAGAGAAGACGACAGTGCCGACGAAAGCATTGAAATGCTGAAACGGTACAATACGGTGACGGTGATCAGATTATGAACATTTTTGAAAACAGAAAAACCAGGATAATCGTTTTGACAGCGTTTATTACCGTTATGGGACTGTTCGCTGAGAACAGTGCTTTTGGGACGCTTATTACCTTCGTACAGGCATCTGCAGCTTTGGTGCTTCTTTGGACTGTATATACGATAATAAGGGACCGATACAGGAAAAACGAAGAAATTATCGACGGCTTTATTGCAAGGATATTTATTAAGATATTCGGACCTGCTGTAAGGCGTATATTCAGGGCATCCGACAGACAAACCAAATATATAATCGGCAGTGATACGCTTGAGTATTCGGGGTTTTTTTCGCGTTTAGGTATAAAGAGGACAAAAAGAAAGAAAAAAGAAAAGGTTAGCGTGAAGGATGCGGGAGATGTCAGAAAAGCGGTTCGTCTTACGTACGTGACCTATATACTGAAGGCACTTGAGAAAGGGCGTGACGTTACTGTTGTGCAAACACCGTCAGAGATTAAAGATATGTTGTCGCATGACGGCGGAGGTGAGCTTTTTGACGTGTACGAAAAGGCGAGGTATTCCGTAAAGGAAGAGGTATCACGATCTGAACTTGACTCTTGTAAAAGAATCAGCTCGGACTATTGAGTGGTTGGTAAACAAGTAAATACGAAAAAGGAATGCATACCTATCTGCATTCCTTTTTCGTAATTTATTCGTATTTGCTTGATTTAAAGAATATCGGAAACGGCTGTCTTCACTTTGTTGTTGGATGCAATGGGAACGTATTTTTCCGTGTTTCCGAGCATGACGTATTCGCCGTTTTCATCGCTGTGGATGGGGTAGATGGAGAACACGGCTTGGTCGTCGGGCTTGAGGGTGACGGGTATCTCGTAGCTTGTATTCAGACGGTAGTACTTCTTTGAGAAGTATTCGTAAGCTACGTACTCGCACTCCTTGTCGATGCCGGGGATGTTTGAAAGCTTCAGCGCGTCGGCTACAATGCCGTCGTCTACGTTAAAGAGAGCCGCGGCAAAGGTGTCGCCGCTTCTGTTCCATATCTTCATGAGAGTGCCAGAGGTGCGGCAGTCTGTGTAGATGCAATCGAGAGTGGGGGCTGCGGCACCGTCGCAAAGCATTACTTCGCCGTTATCTTCAATGGTGGGCATGATGCACTCGGGGTCGGATTCGCCGGTCTTGTCGCTGACGTAAATGGGAGAACCGCTGATGGCGCGGAGTACGCCGCTTTGTACTGCCGATTCATGGCGTGACCACCACATATCGTAGTCGCAGTAGTACATCTCACCGTGCCAGATGGCGTTATAGGCGTTCTGAAGGAGGTGGGACACGAAGCCGCGTTCCTTTTCGGGGAAGAAGTCGTCGCTGTTTCTGGAGAGGGCAGTGAACTCGCGGGAGAACACGTTTTCCATGTCCATACCCATGCAGTTGATGACTCTGCCGCCGAAGTTTTTCATTACGGAGCGTTCTACCGCGCGGTGGGCGATCCTTGCAGCCTCTGCGGTGGGGATGGTGCCTGCGAGGAGGTGAGACGTACAGCTCTGGTTGTCGATCTTCAGGAAATCAACTCCGTTTTCGGCGAGGTAGCTATGCCAAGTGTTCCAAAAATTGAACGCCTTTTCTTCATCAATGGCGGGGAGATAGTATCCGCAGGGGGCGAGGAGCAGATTTTCCTCCTGGGACTTGTGGAGGGGGCTGTCCTTTTCGACGCCCATCCAGTATCCGTTGAAGGCGTGCCATACTCCGACGTATTCTACGCCGTAGTCGCGCTTCATTCTTTCGATGCACTTGCCCAGTCCCTCGGGGAATTTTACGGGGTCAACGGCAAAGTCGCACAGATACCAGCCGTTGCGGGTACTCCAACCGTCGTCGATCATCACCCATTTTACGGGGATGCTTTTTGCCTTGAATTCTTCTAACTTTTCGTATATCTTTTCGGCGGTGACGTCGTGATAAAAGGTGTTCCACGTACACCAACCGAATCCGCTGAACATTTCGGGGAGAGTTCTTTCCTCTTTGAGGGGAACAGTTATCGCTCCGTCAAGTCTTGCGTTTTTGTAATTGTGCTTTACTGCTGTGTAGGGGTCATCTGCCACGGTCAGGGCGAGAACGTCTCCGACAAGCTGACGTATTCCGGAGGTCCCGGGGGATACGTGCATACCGTCACCGTCAAACTCGCAGCGGAAGTTGCCGCTGCAGAGAGGGAGAATATGGATATGGCGGTCTCCTTCGCGTATGAGCAGGTTCTGAGTTTCGATATCCAGCTCCTTGAAGGTAGATGTGAAGGTGGGGAAGGTCCACCATGAGCTGAGATAGGGGTGCATACTTCCGAGGACGGCATCGGGCTTGATATTACGTGTGAAGTCGACGCTTACTGCCTTTTCCGCACTGAACGACCATACGGAAAGTATCTCGTTTTCAACAGCTATGTCGAAGGCGATGATCACCGTGTCGTTTTCAAATCTTGCGGTAACATAGGCATGGTCGAGATGCGCCTTGGGTGAATAAAAAAACTTCAGCTTTACGCTGTTTTCAGCTTCTTCGGTCTCGAAGTCGTCAAGGGTTATGACTCTGCCTTTTGTCAGGTTGAGCTTAAGGGTGATATCCTTGAGATAAGTATCGATAACGTATTTTTTAAAGTTATCCATGATTCCTCCGTGAGTCCTGCAAAGGACATTTATTTATATTTTTATTGTATCATGAAGCATGGGTGTTGTCAATAAGATAAACTGTCCGTATACGTTTGATGGCGCATTTTTACTCTGTGGGTGAGGGTACCGAAAAACGTAAATACGGCAACTTACCTGAACAGATAAGTGAACAGCACAACCGTGCAGACCGGGGCTGTACATTGAGGGGGATTTCAACACGTGCTTAAGGACGGGATTTGTCTGCGATGACTCCCGTAAAGACGGACGAAACTACCATTAAATGTAAAAAATACAATTAAGAGGGAAATGCGGAGATAAACACCTGTAACAGCTTTTTTTGGTGATAAGCAATAAAAAAACGTGGATTTAACATGAAATTAACAAAGATATTAGTCTAACTTGGACAATATCTTACTAAGGTTTTGTTTTGATAATACGGTATGTAAGTCGATTTTTTACTATGCTTTGACTCAAAATGCAATATTATGTGATATTTAACTAAGATATAGCTGACATAGCATATTTATTGTAGCATTTTGAGACTTGAAAACTGTTTAAGTATTTGATATAATATAGATGTAATAATTACAATGGGGTAGGAGTGGGTACTCTCGTGTGTGAAGCTGCATTCTGCAGTGTAAAAATGCACCGTCCCATAGTAAAAAGTATTTTTATAAAAAGACGCTGATGCGTTAAAATAAAACATAGTGAGGATTTACTTATGAACAAGATTACTGTCATCGGAACCGGAAGCGTTGGTTCCACCATCGCCTACACTCTGACTATCAACGGTCTTGCATCCGAGATCGTTATGATAGACATTAACGGAGAAAAGGCTCTCGGCGAGGCACTCGACATTCGTCAGGGTACACCCTTCTGTAATCCCTGCACAGTGTATGCCGGTTCTTATCCCGATGCTGCAGGCTCTGATATCGTAGTTATCACATCCGGTGTTGCAAGAAAGGCCGGTCAGTCGAGACTTGACCTTGCTCAGACAAACGTAAATATTCTGAAATCCATCACACCTCAGATCACAAAATATGCTCCCGATGCAACATACGTTATCGTCAGCAACCCCGTTGACGTGCTTACATACGTATTCACAAAGATATCCGGTATTCCTGAAGAGAAGGTTATCGGTTCCGGTACCATCCTCGACACAGCCCGTCTCCGTTCCAGACTTGCTGAATACTACAAGGTCAGCCAGCACAACGTTCACGCATACGTTCTCGGAGAGCACGGCGACAGCGCGTTTGTTCCGTGGTCTATTGCCAATATATCCAACGTTCCCGTGAAGAATTTCCGCGACTCCCTTCTCACCAAGACAAACAAGATCTACCCCGATCTCGAAGAGGACGACGTTGAAAACTACGTGCGCAAGTCCGGTGCCACCGTTATCCAGCGCAAGGGCGCTACCTTCTATGCGGTATCCATGTCCGTGTGCCACATCTGCAAGTGCCTGCTTTCCGGTATTGACACAACTCTCACCGTGTCCAATATGCTTCACGGCGAATACGGCATCGATGACGTGTGCCTCAGCCTTCTCAACATCGTCGGTAAGAACGGCGCACACAGTAAGGTAATGCTTCCCCTCAACGAGGAGGAGATCGGTGACCTCCGCTACAGCGCAGAGTGCCTCAAGAATATCATCGCCGAGATCAAGTTCTGATCATAGCGTAGGCGACCGTAAAGGCAGAGGCCTTGACGGCAAACGAAGCCGCTACAGAAAAACGATATAACGATTAAAACCGAAAGGATAATAAATATATGGAATTCCGTATTGAACACGACTCCATGGGCGAGGTAAAGGTTCCCGCCGACAGACTTTGGGCTGCACAGACCCAGAGAAGCCACGAGAACTTCGAGATCGGCGTAGGCATTGAGACCATGCCCCGCGAGATCGTACACGCATTCGGCATCCTTAAGAAGGCAGCCGCTATCACCAACAACGCCCTGCGCCCCGAGAAGATGACGGACGAGAAGCTTTCCGCTATTTCCGCCTCCTGCGACGAGGTCATTGCAGGCGACCTTATGGATCACTTCCCCCTTGTAGTATGGCAGACGGGAAGCGGTACACAGTCCAACATGAATACCAACGAGGTCATCGCTAACCGTTCAAACCAGATCCTCGGCAAGAAGCTCATCCATCCCAACGACGACGTAAACATGAGCCAGTCCTCCAACGATACCTTCCCTACGGCAATGCACATTGCGGCGGTTATCGCTCTTGAGGACAAGCTTATCCCCGCAGCACAGACCCTTATCGAGACCTTCAAGAGACTGGAAGCTGAAAACGAGGGCATCGTAAAGAGCGGACGCACTCATCTGCAGGACGCTACCCCCATCAAGTTCAGCCAGGAGATCAGCGGCTGGCGTTCCAGCCTTGAGCGCGACGTAGAGCTCATCAAGCTTGCAGTTGCTCCCCTCTATGAGCTGGCACTTGGCGGCACGGCAGTAGGCACGGGCCTCAACGCTCCCAAGGGCTTCGACACAAAGG
>CAYYRY010000012.1:0-18992 GCA_964474245.1 uncultured Ruminococcus sp.
ACTGACCTGCCATCTTCTTGTTCTTGAAGATTCTGGCGGGGTCGATAACACCCATGGAACCGGACTGACGGTGTACAGGACCGATACCGTGAGTTCTGCCAAGCATGTGAAGATTCCATCTCTTGATCGCACCGGTGTAACCGCGGCCCTTTGTATTGCCTGTGATGTCGACCTTGTCGCCTGCGGCGAAGGTATCGACTGCAACTACGTCGCCAACATTCATATCCGCTGCATTCTCAAGGCGGAACTCCTTGAGATGACGCTTAGCCTGAACGCCTGCCTTCTTGAAGTGGCCTGCCTGAGGCTTGTTCACGAGCTTCTCACGGATCTCTCCGTATGCAAGCTGAACTGCGTCGTAACCGTCTGTGTCAACGGTTTTCTTCTGTGTTACGGGGCAGGGACCTACTTCGATCACTGTAACGGGGATTACTACGCCGTTCTCGTCGAAGATCTGTGTCATGCCCAGCTTCTTTCCGATGATTCCCTTTTTCATCATCATTTCCTCCTAAATAATAAGGTTATTGGTTAATGCCCCACTGTTCGCCCGATGCCACTCGAGCAGGCACTAACATGACCCGTCCGCCATCAAGCTCACCTTGCAACCTGGAGTTGGTCACTCAGCGATCGCTCTGTACGGAAGTCTTTGGCTAACATTTGTCGGGAGCCTTTAAGCCCGACCGGTGTCTCACAGCTTGAGGTCGATGTCTACGCCTGCGGGAAGTTCAACTGCCATAAGCGCCTGAACAACCTTCTGTGAGGGCTTCTTGATCTCGATCAGTCTCTTGTGAGTTCTCTGCTCGAACTGCTCGCGGCTGTCCTTGTACTTATGAACCGCACGAAGGATAGTCACGATCTCTTTCTCGGTAGGGAGCGGAATGGGACCTGCAACCTCTGCACCGTTTCTCTTAGCGATGTCAACGATCTTTGCCGCTGCTGCGTCAACGAGAGAGTGCTCGTAGCTTCTGAGTCTTACTCTGATCTTTTCGTTAGCTGCCACTGTGTTTGCCTCCTGTATATAATAGTTATGATAGTTGAGGCGACGAACACGCGCCCGGGCGTATCTTTTCTCCCCTTAACTAAGCCGGCGTCCTGCATGGGTCTGGGGACTCCGGGTCAGCCTCGGAAATCGAAGCCGTCCTGTCGCATATTGTCTGCGCCCGATTTACTCGGACATACTCTGCGGAAATTACCCGCCGACCCTGACAGTATGGGTCCACGGCAACCTCCCGCTTCATCGCACATCAAACGTGTAAATTATATCATACTTTTCTTGATTTTGCAATATTTTTGCGATTATTTACAAACTAAAATACATAGAAATATTCACGATTTTTCTCGCGTTTCTTTGTGCACATTCAACGAGCATTTCGATCTTCTTTTTTACCACTCTTCTGCACCGTTTCACGCTTTCCGCGCATCATCGCCTGCACTCACCTTCTATCAACCGTTTCACTGGAAATAAACGCACTCCGCACCTTATAATTTCACGGTTTTTTTCAAATATTTTCTCGGCACTGTTGAAGTTGGAGCCATTTTGTGATATTATATATTATATATATTTAATTGTAGCGTTTTTCAACCCCGGAAAGGAAATCCCCATGAATGACACAAAAAAACTAATCTACCGCATTGGAAGCTCAATCTCATCGATCACCGCAATTGCCGCAGCGATCCTTTACGTGATTGCCTACAGAAGTTCATACAACCTGTCTATCAGACATTTCGACCCGTCCGCCGCAGTAACCGCATTTTGTATCCTCCTCGGCATTTCCTTGGCAGTAACCTTCGTCACGTCTATACTCATGCGAAAAAGCGGGAAGCTCTCCGAGCACGCCCCTAACTACATCGAAAGCTTTATCCTCTGGATGACAGCATTCATGTTCATCGGCTTCGGAATTATTTCCGTCAGTACACCGGCAGCCGAGCCCTCAACAGACTACGCATCTCAATTTTCCGCCCTCAGCTCCGTGTGCGCCTCAGCCATAATCCCCCTGACCTTCATCTCAGCTATCCCCTTTATATGTGCCGCATCCGACAGATTGCGCGGATGTATCGTACATTCAATAACTTCCTTAGCTCCAATCCTATGGGGAGTCTGCCTCATTCTCAAATATTACTTTGATCTGACGTATATGCCCCTCAACGATCCCGAGCTTTCAGTAACCTCCATCATTCTTTCGGCAATAATAATCTTCCTTATCTCCGAAAGCCGCAGTACCCTGAACATCAATTCCCCCGCAATATATTTTTGCGGAAACAATCTTGCGGTAACCGTAACAGGATGTCTTACCACCTCAAGAATCATCCTAAGCCTCACGTCCGGGCATTCCATCCCCTCACTTATGGAAAACATCATATTCTTTATGATAGCCGTACTCGCTTTGACAAGACTGATCTCCTTCGAATCCAAGGTCACCCCGATTCCCGTTGAAGCACCTGCCGCAGATAAAGCCGCCGAGACTGCAAAAGAAGCATCTTCTCAGACAACAGCCACCTCACAGACAGAAGAGGCACTCCCCAATTCAACCGAGCATAAACAAACAACTGATGACTCCGGCGAAGAAGCCTGATCTGATTCGTCCGATTTAATCAATGATAATATTTCTCACTATACACGAAAGGATAAATTACCATGGCAAACAACAATTTTGATCCCAATTCCCCCTTTGCAGCAGCTTTTGAAAGTGCAGTATTACCCGCCGAAGAGGCAGAAGAAGCCCCCGCATCCCCCACTTATGAAGACCTCTTCACACCGGAGGAAATGAAGCTCATCAACGATTACGCCGATAAGATAAATATAGCCGACAGCACAACCGTCCTCAGCTACGGCGCAGGTGCCCAGAAGAAGATCTCCGACTTTTCCGACACAGCCTTGGCAGGCGCAAAGACCCGCGACTTCGGAGAAACAGGCAACATGATCGCAAACCTTCTGGCAGAGCTTCGCGGAATCAATGACATCGAGGAAAAGAAGGGCTTCCTCGGTCTCTTCAAAAAGACCAAGAACAAGATCGAAGAATTAAAGATCCGTTATTCAAAGGCAGAGGACAGCGTTAACGAAATCGTAGAAGTCCTTGAAGGTCACCAGATCACTCTCCTCAAGGACATCGCAGTGTTCGACAATCTCTACGAGATGAACCTCAATTACCTCAAGGAGCTTACCATGTATATCGCCGCAGGTAAAAAGAAGCTCGCACACGAAAGAGAAGTAACCCTTCCCAAGATCCGCGAATACGCACAGAAGACAGGTAAGCCCGAGGACGCACAGGCAGCAAAGGACTTCGCAGACCGTTGTGACCGTTTCGAGCGCCGTATCCACGACCTCGAGCTCACACGTACAGTAGCTATTCAGACAGCGCCTCAGATCAGACTCCTTCAGAATAACGACACCCTCATGAGTGAAAAGATCCAGACCGTGATCGTAAATACCATTCCCCTCTGGAAGAGCCAGATGGTCATCGCCCTCGGCATCGCCCATGCCGAAGATGCCCTCGCAGCTCAGAAGAGCGTCACCGACATGACAAACGAGCTTCTCCGCCAGAATGCAGAAAAGCTCCACACCGCCACTGTTGAAGTAGCTCGTGAAACAGAAAGAGGCATCGTTGACATCGAAACTCTCACAGCAACAAACGAACACCTTATCGCCACTCTCGATGAAGTACAGCAGATCCAGTCCGAGGCAGGTGCAAAGAGACGTGCCGCTGAGGCAGAGCTCCAGAGAATCGAGACTGAACTCAAGAAGAAGCTTCTCAATATCAACACTCCCAAATCATAAAACTGAATTTCCAGAAAGGCACGGACTTGAAAATGTCATACCTTAAAAACGCTTCAAAGATTGCAAAGCTCATCTGCGCAGTCTTGATCATAGCAACGCTCCTCTCGGTCTCCGTTGCCGCATATCCCTCCCATACAGACTACATCAGCGACGCCGCAGTGATCCTTGACGAAACGACGGAAAATGCAATAAAAAGTGCAAATTCCGAGCTGATCAAAGCCAGAAACACAAAGATCGCAGTGTGTACCGTCCTGAATACCGAAGGCAAAACCACCCGAGAATACGCCGCAAAACTCTTTGAGGACTGGAAAGTAGGCCACGGCGTTCTCATCCTCATCGCAACGGAAACCAACGATTTCTATGCAGTGCAAAGCAACTCAGTGTCTGAAATACTCACAAATGAGAAGCTCTCCGAGATCATCAACTCCACCCTCGGCCCCTCCTTTGACAATAAGGAATATTCCGAAGGCGCAAATGCTGCAGTAAATGCACTGTCCGTATTCCTCAACAATAACCTTCCCGAGGGCTTCGGAGCAAAAAAGGGCGGAATGCCCACGTTCCTCAAGGTGATTCTGATCATCATAGCAATCTTGGCAGTATTTGCTGCTGCAGGCTACGGCGCTCTCGTATATTTTGAGAAAAAGCAGGCACGTCTCCGCAGAGAAGAAATGGAAGCCCGCCGTCGCAGAATGGCAAACGGATATCCTGCACGCCGTCCGAACAGTCTCCCGGGCGGACATCCGAGAGGAAACATTTCACGTCTCCCCTCCACCCGTCAAGGAGACCCTCGCCGCAACCCCAACCTGCAACCCGCACGCAGGCCCGGCACACCATCACAGTCAAACGGAGATCCCCGCAGAGCCACCGGCAGGAGCCGAGTCCCCTACCAAAGCGGTGGTGAAACGCAAGTTATAAACCGCGTTCCCCGAAACGGGACAGGAAACGTTTCCTCCGCCGCAACTATCCAGATAGATACAACCGAGCTGAGAGCCGCTATGGAGTCTCAGAAAAGAAAGAATTAACGCCTCAAAGGTGTGTTTCCTCTCCCTCCCCACGAGGGAGAGGAAACGATATTTTTTCTTTTTCGGCAGGCTTTCGTCATTTCAAAACCGTCAGTGTCTTGAAATGACGAAAGCTTACCGAAGCCCTCCCCGCAGTTTTGGTCTGTCCCGGACGAACCACTCATGTCACTGTCGCACACACGTCAAAAAATGCAAAATCAGCTTGTATATTCACTATTTTCAGAGCAACAGACTCATTTGGAGATTCACATGGCATCAATAGCAACAAATAACCTCGCCTTCCGCATAGGCATCACCACAATTCTCGAAAATGTCACCTTCACCTTAGAGGAAGGCGACCGCCTCGGCATCGTCGGTGTAAACGGAAGCGGCAAATCAACTCTTATGAAGCTTCTTTCAGGAGAAGCGGAACCGGACGAAGGCGAAGTGTTTATATCCAAGGATAAAACAATAGGGTTGCTGCATCAGGACGATACCTTTAATATTTCAACCCACACCGATGAAACCGTCCTCGGTCAGATGTACGCAGCATTCCCCGAGCTTCTGACATTAGAAGAAAGGATACACGAAGCAGAAAACGCCCTCACGGAAGAAAAAAACGAAAGCCGCATCGCTCAGATAACCGAAGAGCTTGTACGTCTCAATACAAGATACTCCGACAACGGAGGACTTTACTTCCGTTCCAGGTGCCGCAGTATGCTCACGTCTCTCGGATTCGGAGAGCAGTTCCACTCTCTTCCCATGGCAAGCATGAGTGGAGGTCAGCGTACACGCATCGCCCTCGCCCGTCTTCTCGCAAGGGAACCTGACGTGCTTCTTCTGGACGAGCCTACCAACCATCTTGACGACACCACCCTCGAATGGCTGGAAGAGCATCTTTCAAACTACAAAAAGACCGTCATCGTTGTATCCCACGACAGATATTTTCTCGACCGTGTAACCACCAAGACTCTCGACGTGGAAAACAAGACCGCAAAGCTCTACTCCTGTCCCTATTCCCGATATGTGGAAGAAAAAAAGCGTGACCGTGAGATCGCCGAAAAGAAGTACGAGCTTCAGCAGAAGGAGATCGCACGTCTCGAAGCTTATATCGAACAGCAAAGACGCTGGAACAGAGAACGTAACATTATCGCCGCTGAAAGCCGTGAAAAAGCCATCGCCCGAATGGAAAAGGTGGAACGTCCCGAAGCCTCTCCCGAATCCATTCGCTTTAAGATCGACTCATCCGGCGAAAGCGGCAACGACGTACTCACCGTAAAAAATCTCGCAATGCGTTTCCCCGGCAGAGAGCTGTTCCGCGACCTGAGCTTCCTGTTAAAGAAAGGCGAGAGACTTTTCATATCCGGTCCCAACGGTTGCGGAAAGTCCACACTCATCCGCATACTTCTTGAACAAACCCTCCCCAGCGAAGGCGAATTTGAATTCGGATATAACGTTACAGTCGGATACTACGCACAGGAAAACCAAAGCCTTGATCCCGGCAACACCATTCTCGACGAGCTGTGGAACGCATATCCCGGTCTCACACAAACCGAAATACGTAACACCCTCGCCCTTTTCCAGTTCAAGGGTGACGACATAGAAAAGAAGGTCGCCGTTCTCAGCGGAGGAGAAAGAGCAAGACTGACCATAGCCAAACTCATAACTTCAAAAATGAACCTACTCATTCTCGACGAGCCAACCAACCATCTTGATATAAGCTCACGCGAGGCACTTGAAAACGCACTTTTATCCTTCCCCGGTACTGTGATCGCCGTATCCCACGACCGATACTTCGTCCGCCGTCTCGCAACAAGATTCATAACCCTGTCCGAAAACGGATGCTCCTCCTACTTCGGAGACTACGACTCATACAAAGCTTCTCTCAAAGCGCCGGTCACCGCAGCAGAGGCAAAGCAAACCGAATCTTCAAGCGGCAAGGACGAATACCTCAGACGCAAGGCCGAAAGTGCAAGGATCCGCAAAGCTGAAAAACGTCTCGAAGCCATTGCCAAAGAATGCGATAAGCTGGAGCTGCTCATAGTCAACATAGACGATGAACTGTCCGGCCCCGCAGGAAGCGACTACAAACGTGCCGCTGAGCTGTCCGACGAGAAGATTGTCGCAGAGGATCGCCTGATGCAGCTCTACGAAGAGGAAGAGGAGCTGAAAATCCTGCTCAGTGAAGCCGAATAAGATTCACAAAGAATTAACCCATACACAACGGAGCCAGTTATGCTTGATTTATTATCTCTCCAAAAAGAATTTATCCTGTCCCATATAAAAGAAGGAGATACCGTAGCTGATTTTACCATGGGTAACGGATACGACACAGTATTCCTGTCGAAAGCCGTAGGCGAAAACGGACACGTAACAGCATTCGACATCCAACCCTCCGCCCTTGAATCCACCTCTGCCAACCTCAGACGTAATAAATGTCCCGAAAACTGGCGCCTCATATGTGCTTCTCACGACAGAGCAGGTGAATTCATAAAAGGCAAGATCAAAGCAGGAGTATTCAACTTAGGATATCTCCCCGGCTCCGGCAATAAAGCCCTGACCACCGCAAGAAGCACCACTCTGCCGGCAGTAAAGGTCGCCCTCGAAATGATAGATTCCGAAGGCATCCTTCTCGTTGCGGTATACCCGGGACATCCCGAAGGTGCTGCCGAAGGAAGAGAGTTGTGCGCATTCTTTTCAGAAGTCTCTCGCTACGCCTTCTCCATAACGCAAATCAGACTTCTGAATTCTCCGGACAGCCCATTCTTTATAGTCGCAGAAAAAGCTCACTGACAGCCATAAATGACCAAATTTCAAAGAAAGGAACGGTGACCATATGCAATACGGCTCACGCCCGCCATACGAACAAAACGCAAAAAGACCGCCAAGAAAACCTGACCGCACCGTTCCTCATCCAAATTCCGGAAGGCAAAGTCCGCCTTATACCTCAGGCGGCAATAGCCGAGGTCAAACTCCCCCCCGTCAAAGCTATCCCTATCGCTACACCAACGAAAGGCAAAACCAAACCGCAAGCCGCCAGAACTACGACCCTCGCTACACCAATCAAAAGCAAAACCAAGCCGCAAGCCGCCAGAGCTACGACCCTCGATACACCAATCAAAAGCAAAACCAAGCCGCAAGCCGCCAGAACTACGACCCTCGCTACACTAACAAAAGAAACAGCACCAACGGTCGCGGTCAAGCTCATCACGGCAGCAATGCTTCATTCGGAAACAGAGGCTACTCATCTCAGCAAAGCCGAGCAGAATCCTACGTAAACAGCCGTCGCGAAGCACAGTACAGAGCCGAAAGAGAGAGACGCAGAGCATACGAAAGAGAGATGGAGGAAGCAAGACGCATCCGCCGTCAGATCGAATACGAGTTAAAGCAGGAAGAAAAAATGAGACGTAAGAAAGAACGTAAAAAAGCGCGCAAGCTGTTCTTCGGCAGAGCACTTGTATGTCTTATAATATTCGCCATCCTTGCGCTTGCCACTGGAATATTGCTCACCCTCCACTTCATCAGCGCCCCCGATTCGCTCCCCTCCACCGTCAACTACACCTTCGGTGATCCAGGAAAGACCGTGCGAACTGCCGATGACAGTACCGCATTCCGCAACGGAAAAACATATGTCTGCTTCAACGACGTTGCTGACTTCCTAAGTCTCTCCGTCACAGGCAACACGGAAAGCATGAGATTTGTGTTCTCCGCCGATACCACCGAGGAATCGGGAAGCGAAGGTGACGGCAATGAAGACAGCGTCACGTTCATGATGGACAGCCGCACCGTCATCATAAACACACAAAAGATGACCCTTCCCTCCGAAAGTTTCCTTTACGGCGAAACAGTATGGGTAACTACCGACTTCATCGATGAATTCATCGAAGGTCTTGCCGTTACAGTAGACGGGAAGAACATCTCCGTCACGAGAATGGAAGACACCGCACTTTCCACCGACGACGAGACCGTATACCTCCCCGTTTTCCTGAAGCTGAAGGAAGCTGCTCCCATTCCCGGCACAGACGATGGAGAGGACGACAAAAAAGATCCTCAGGCAGAGCCCATGCCGGAGGTCACATTCACCTCCGACCTGTCCGCATATGAAGAATATATGTCTCCCGAAGAGGCAGGCGAATACCTCATACTTGTAAATAATACGAGCCGCCTCGACGGTACGCATATTCCAAGCGACCTCACCGCCGTCATCAACACAAGACAGGACGGCAGAGAGACCCAGGAACTGAGGCTCTACGCCGCAAAAGCTCTTGAAGCCCTGTTCATTGAGCTTTACGCAGCAGGCTACACCGACGTTTCCGTCATGAGCGGATACCGTTCATTTGCCTCTCAGGAATATCTCCACAATTATTATATTGAGCTTGAAATGTCAGCCGACCACACACTCACGTGGGAAGCGGCCAAGGCATTGGTCCTCACTTATTCTGCAGAAGCAGGCACCAGCGAGCACCAGACAGGTCTCTGTATCGATATGCACAACCTCAGCTCCGCCGATCGTGCCTTTGCAAACACCGAAGCGTATACCTGGCTCAAAGAAAACGCATGGAAGTTCGGATATATTCTCCGCTTCCCCGAAAACAAGACCGATCTGACCGGAATATCCTTTGAGCCTTGGCATTGGAGATACGTGGGAAGAAGCGCCGCATGGGAGATCACCTCCCGTGGAATATGCCTCGAAGAATACGGCAACTGATCACCATTAATTTATACCGCCGAATGGCAGAACGGAGTCAAATATGAAAAATGTATCTTCAAAAAAGCTGTGTACCGTATGCTCCATCTCCATATCAGCTCTCGTCATACTGTACTATGTAACGGTACGCGCCATCGCCGCATTGTCAAACACACTTGATATACAGTACAACCCGTCGGGACTGTGGTGGACGATCCTCATCATCCTGCCCATCGCCCACGGTATCTTCACCGCAGGAAGCGAAAGCCACGTGGCAAACATCGTCTCCCTCCTCACAATAATCCCGTACATCACTGCAAGTAAGATAAACCGGTATCTCGCTCCCGCGATACTCATCTACTGGATCGTAGTGTACGCCCTCCACGCAGACAGAAGCCAAAAAGTCACTACCGCAGAAGATAACGAAAACGAGGATGATAAGCCCAAGAGAAAAAAGAGCCAAACGCACGTCATAGTAAAGGTAGTATGCATCGTACTGACCGTCGCATTCACTCTGTTTCTGTGCAGTACCCTCATTCTCGAAAAGGTTATACTCCCTGATTCCTCACTAACGGTAATAACCGACACCGACTACCCCTCCCCCGACGGAAAGACAAAAGTTAATCTCTATACCGAGCACTTCAATGACCTCTCAGCCCCCGAAGGATATAGGGATAAGTATACGACCATGGTAACTACAGAACGCACACCCCTGTTCAATGCAGGCCCTGTTATCTTCTGTCGCGAAGCCATCGTCCTTTATGAAGAAGAAGCAAATACCCTCCCCGATGTCTCAATTTCATGGGCAGACAACGACACCGCCGTCATAAACGGCGAAGAATTCGACCTTCACTAAAAGCACTACCTCTGCAGTCATAACTGCAGAGGTAGTTTTCTTCATATTATATATATTATATGCAAAATATATTATATGCAAAGCTTCACAACGTCCGTAACGTCGCTCATGACCTTAAGCCCAAGTGCCTCCAGACGCTCCTTCGACATATGACCCTTCGCCACCATCACGGCGTCGCAACCGCACGCCAATGCAAGCTCCGCATCATGGTCCATGTCCCCCACAAACAATATCCTGTCCGCAGCCACTCCGGCAGATGCCACAAACTCACGACCCAAGGACAGCTTTCCGTCACCCCTGTTGTCGCCTTTACCAATGATATCCGTGAAATATCCGTCAATACCGCGGGACTTCACTTCCCCTCTCAGCCTGACACCTTCCGCAGCAGAAACTATCACCTGACGTATCCCCGCCTCCTTCAAGGCACAAAGCACGTCCTCCGTCCCGGGGAATAACCCCGCGTCCTCAGCCTCCTTACGGTACACGTTTATGTAATCCTCCGCAATATCCGCGAAGTCCTCATTCACAACGTCAAATCCGAGCTCCGTGTAATAATCGATAATGGGAAAACGGAAACGAGAGAGATAATCCTCCCTGCTTTTCACAGGCGCAATACCGCGCTTTTCAAGGAGAACATTGATAGTACGGATATTCACGTCCACATCGTCAAGAAGCGTACCGTTCCAATCCCATACTACAAGATCATACCGCCTCATTTTTCAAGCACCTTTACGATCTCGCATACGTACATCTTATGCATACCGTCCGTACGGTAAAATTCAAGTGACATAGTATCAACGAAAGCTCCCGTATCAAAAGGCGCGGCATACATCTTCCTGAGAAGTAATACTCTTGATGCCTCCTCAAAATACACGTGACGTCCTCCCTCTGCATCCGCAAAAACAGGAGTCAGCGAACATTCCTTCACCTTATCAACGTCCCGTCCGCTGGTCCTTCCGCATAACGCAAGCGTATCCATCCGGTCTCCTCCAAAGAACGAAAGGGTCATATAATCAGACTCCTCTGTAAAGAGATACGTATGTCTCTCAGGACGCACAAACACAAATGCAACGGGACATCTCCAAAGCACACCCACACCGCCCCAGCTTGCGGTCATAGTGTTGTAATCACGTCCGAACTTATCCCCCTCAGAGCCGGCTGCCGATACAAGCATCCACTCACGCCCTATCTCACGAATGGGATTACCAACCATATCAAAAGGAGAAACTTCCTTAAAACTGCTCATATACACAAATTCCTTTCATTATTATATACTGTCAACTCCAACGCTTTCCGTCATATCCCTTAAAAGTTCATGCCGTTCCATCCCCAATGGGATACTTCTTCGTACTTTACGTATACCCTGTCAGACTTTATACCAAAGACTTCACCGAGGGGCGCGCAAAGGGATGCTGTCAGCTCATCATATGCCTCATCGGAAGCTTTCCCGAATATCTTGACCTCAGCAATAAGACACGGCGCGTCGCTTCCGGCAAAGAACATATTTTCAGATGTCCTTATATTCGTCATAAGCCACTTTTCCGTCTTACCCGGAATAAGCTCAATTTCCCTGCCCAAAAGAGAATGTACCTCTTTTATCTTCGCTTCATCTGCACTTACGTTAGTTTTAATTTCAATATACGGCATACCGTACTCCCTTCTGCCCAAAGGCACCTGCCCACAAGCCTCGCACCTGACGATGACTAACAGCAGTATTATCTTCTTTTCTTGGTCTGTTTTTTCTTAACGGAATAGCCGAAGGAACCAATTTTCTTGCCAAGGGCAAAATACGACCCATGAGCATAAGCCGCCAGCGAGCATTGTTCAATTCTAAGCTTTCCCTTCTCATCAATATATCTCTCGTCAACGTTTACCGCAACTATATCCGCCATAAACATATCGTGACTTCCGAGTTTTATAATATCCGTAACCTTACATTCAATGGATACAGGGCTTTCCGCCACAGCAGGGCATGATACCTCGCTTGCCGCCTCCTTTGTCAGCCTGCACTCTTTGAACTTATCGGTAACGCGTCCGCTTCTGACACCACAAAAATCTATGGATCTGATAATGTGCGACGACGGCAGATTAATTATAAACTCGCGGCTCTTTTCAATGATCCCATAGGAATATCTCTCAGGTCTCAGGGAGATATACGTCTTAGCAGGATCAGAGCATATGATCCCCGTCCATCCCACGGTTATGAGATTATCAACTTCGCCGTCAGAGCACGAAACAAGCACGGGCGGCACCGGTGCCAGAAGAGTCCCCGGCTTCCATTTTACTTTTGCCATCAGCTTAGCTTTCCTTTCAATATACTGTTCTTTTTATTAAATTATACATCATCAGAGCATCTTTTACAAGTGGGATTTCCAAATGCAAAATAAAAAGACTGCTTCGTGTCGTAAAAAGTCATAATTTCGTAACTAATTTAACATTTTCAAAGGCTTTTGCATTGACTTAACTTCAAAAACAATGTATAATATATAAGTATAACTTTTCATTTTTCTGTAACAAAAAGGAAACATATGATGAACCGTGAAAAATTTGGATCGAGACTTGGCTTCATTCTTATATCTGCAGGATGCGCCATTGGACTCGGAAATGTATGGCGTTTTCCGTATATCGTAGGAAAATACGGCGGCGCAACGTTTATTCTCATATATATCGCATTTCTTCTCATATTCGGTCTGCCCATTATGACAATGGAGTTTTCCGTAGGCAGAGCATCCAAAAAGAGCATCGCAACTTCATTCAACGAGCTTGAGCCAAAGGGCTCCCACTGGCATCTGTTCAGCGGCATCGGCATGGCAGGCAACTATCTCCTCGTCATGTTCTATACCGTTATCACAGGTATGATGCTTGCATACTTCTTTAAAATGCTCCGCGGCGATTTCGAAGGACTTACCGGTGCCGCAGTAAATTCTCAGTATGACAGCTTAACAGCATCCCCCGTTACCCTGACGGTATTCATGGTCATAGTCGTCATCATCGGCTTTGCCATATGCTCCCTCGGACTCCAGAATGGCGTTGAGAAGATAACAAAAGTCATGATGATCGCACTGTTTGCAGTCATCGTCCTTCTCGCAGTACGTTCCGTAACTCTCCCCGGTGCAGTTGAAGGTATCAAGTATTATCTTATCCCCGATCTCTCCAAAATCAAAGAGCACGGCATCGGTGAAGTAATATTTGCCGCACTGGGACAGGCTTTCTTCACCCTATCCATAGGTATGGGCAGTATGGCAATCTTCGGCAGCTACATCAGCCGTGACCGCCGTCTCATGGGTGAATCCATTACCATTGCCGCCCTTGACACCTTTGTTGCTTTCACGGCAGGACTTATCGTTATTCCCGCCTGCTTTGCATACGGAGTAAACCCCGGTGAAGGCTCAAGCCTCGTATTCAAGACCCTCCCCAACATATTTGGCTCAATGCCCGGCGGAACGAGAGTGTGGGGAAGCCTCTTCTTCCTCTTTATGCTGTTTGCCGCCCTGTCCACAGTAATCGGAGTATTCGAGAATATCGTCTCCTTCTCCATGGACCTCAAAGGCTGGAGCAGAACAAAGTCCTGCACATTCAACTTTATCGCCATAATCATCCTGTCCATGCCCTGTGTTTTAGGCTTCAACGTACTCTCATCCTTCAACCCCTTAGGTGAAGGAAGTATTATCCTCGACCTCGAGGACTTCATCATATCAAATAACATTCTCCCCCTCGGAAGTGCAGTATACGTTCTCTTCTGCACGTCTAAAAAAGGTTGGGGCTACGATAACTTCATCGAAGAAGCCAACGCAGGCAAAGGCATCCCCTTCCCCAAGTGGCTCAAGATATACGCAAAATACATCCTGCCTATCATTCTTATAATCTTCTGGGCACAGGGGATCATTACCAAGTTTGATCTCTTGTCATTACTCAAAAATGTTTTTTAATCCGATCAAACATTTTAATTTCTGATTTGGGGTATTGTCATGCAAGAAAGTAACGAGAAAATTCTTATCAGCAGAAAATGCCGAAAAAGCATAGCAATACGCATAACAATAATCCTTTCATTTATCATTGGTATAGGGTTCCATATATTGTCGATCGGATTTTGCTATGCTTCCACAGGATATGATTTTCCATATGAGATAGACACATATTTCGAATACTATTTTGAAGATCTGTACGGCATATTCCATATAATCGGTGTCCTCCTGTATGCTTTAGCTCTTTTCATGTATCTTCAAGGCAGAAAGAACAGCATCACCGTAACCGACAGACGTATATTCGGAATTGCAAGCTTTGGCAAAAAGGTAGTCATCCCAATAAAAAGCATAACGAAAGCTGAGTTCACACGTTTCGGCACTATCATCGTCTACACCGAATCCCATTCGTATAAATTTCGGAATATCAGGAATAAAGATAACGTTATCGAAACAATAAACTCTCTTATATCATCAGTTACCCCCACTGCGGATACCAATGATCAGCCTGTTCATCACGAACCATCTCCCCGTGACGTTACTCTGCAACAGGAAATACTGCCGCCTGATACGGCAAACGAGGTATCTTCGGATTACCTTCACTCTACGGTTAATCTGCCTGAAGATACAGCACTATCCCCCACTCCCGATGTCATCAAATCTTCACCTGATACCACTACCGACTCAGACATTCCCGAAACCGTATCGGTGTATGACGAAGATATGTAACACCGACTCATATCCTTACATAAAACAAATTAACTGAAATTTCACAAAACAGGAAATCTTAAGAAAGATAAAATAATTCACTTAATATAGTAATTCCTGATTCATAAATTATTTGTTTGCCGCATTAGCGGCAGATTGGAGATAATAATGCAAGGTAATAACGAAATAACATTGATAACAACACAGGGCAACAGAAAAAAGGTCACAACCGTCTTCACAATCTCCGGTATCGCCCTTTTACTACCGTTTCTGATTTCCACCTTCCATTTAATTATTTTTCAGGCATTTGAAACCTATTCTCTGCTTGAATTCCATTCTATTTTGTTCAATTCCCCCGAACTCGGCTTAATATATAAGTCTCTTCTTGTAGTATTTATTGCAGCCTTGGTCTATGGGATCATTTTAGCAAAAAAATCATGGAACGCATCAATAACCGTAACCGATAAGAGAATATACGGTGTCGATAAATCAGGCAAATATCTCGAAATTGCAATCAATGATATAACCATGCTCGAGACCCCCAACAAAAGCTCAGTAGTAATATCAGCAGGTGAGCTGGCACTCAATTTCAGCAATCTCCTTAATGCCGCTGAAGTAGCCGACATCATAAATCAGCTTCAGAACAAAGTGCCCGTTTCAACGATCACAGATAATCTCACAGAAAAAACCCCCACTCCCGCAAACAACTACGCAAATCCTACATATGCTCCCACACAGGCACCTGTAATCGAAAACCCTCCCGCGCACAATCCTGCACCTGTACATGAAAGCACTCCCGTGTACAACACCGCACCTGCCCGTGAAAGCACTCCCGTGTCCACACCCGTACCTGCCCGTGAAAGCACTCCCGTGCCCACACCCGTACCTGCTTTTGAAAGTTCCCCCACAATAAACAACACATCATTTGCCAATACACCCGAAACGAACCCCGTTGCCGATACTCCGGGTATCACCAAGGACACTGTCAGCCCCGAAGCAACACGTGCCGATGGCAGCAATACAGTTACAGATTCAGTATTCGATGATGACGATGGTATCTCAGAAGATATCATGAAGAAATTTGAAGACGAATATTGATATCCCTCCGGGCATTTTCGTTTCTTGGTCTAAAAAATTCAACATACGGATATAATATACTATGAACAATCAAACCGAACCCATCCTTATTGAATATGGCTGTAACAAGCCCAAGATATATATATTATTAACCTTAGGCGGTGTATTTCTGCTTCTGGCAATAGTATTGTTTTCATACCTATACTCAATTTCAGCCTATACGTCAAATTCAATCAACGACTTAGCTTATGACCAGACCTTTATCGCATACAAACCTGAAAAAATGACAGTTTTCGATTACCTAAGCGATTTTTTAGCACATGGCGCCGGAGTTTTAGGTGTCATAACCGATATATCATTTATTCTCGGTATCGTCTTTCTCGCTTTTTCAGCATTCACCGCACTTCAGACCTGGAAGAGTCATATTTCAGTAACTCCCCAAAGAATATACGGTATCGGTGATTTCGGCAAGGCGTATGATATTCCGACAAACAGTATCACCATGTCTGAACGTAGCATCTTTGGCTCCATTGTTATCCATAACGGCGAGAATGTAATCAGATTCAGTAATATTCAGTATAACGATATTATCGTCAAAACGATATCTCAGCTCCTATCATCCAATATTCCACCCATAATCTTCCCCTCAACTGAATCCTCCGATCTGTCACAGGTTACAGCACCCCAAAGCGAAGCTCCACAAATAAATGAACCTACTTTCATAAGTGCACCTGCTCCATCTTACGATCCAGGAATCGGATCACCCGACGAGTATGATGATCCCAATTTGTCCTGACTTGATTACATAACAAGCACAAAAGCTCACCACCGAAAAAATCGGTTGGTGAGCTTTCCCTATACAGCTTCTTATCAATCTTACTTATGTCCGCATTCCTTATTCTTAGCTTTTCGGAAACATCTTATCAAAATAGGTATCATGCCACTCGTATCTTGTAGCATAACCGTACATTATTACACCGGTATCCTCATTATACGCAAACTGCTTAACGCTCCAGAAGGTCTTCAAGGTGTACACCCTATATCCACCCACAGTCTTTGTCTCAGCATCGGCGAAAACGTCAAGCAACCTTTCCACCTCACTGTCAAACACCTCACGGGACGGCATCCACTCAGTATACACGTCGTTTTCGGGATCGATCACATAATCAAGCTCATAATGATACTTCGTCGTTTCAGCAAACTCCTTTCCATCCGATCCGGGAAGCGAAATATCATCAGGGAATATCTCATCAATCTCACTCATAAACAATTCTGACTTATCAGTAAAGTCAAGGTAGTTTTTCGGGTCATCCGTACGACATTCAATAAACGGTATAAATCCGCAAAACACTATCGTAGCGGGAGACAGTATTACGTGAAATATCACAAACACCGTCATCAGAATTGCTGATATATTAAGAACTACGCCCCTATGCTCTACTGCATCCCATTTCAATGCCCTGACAACCAATACTACGTCAAATCCTGCGGCAAGCGGTATCATCAAAAAGACGAACAACGTCACAAAATTCCCATTGAACACAGGATACTGGTAGTACATATATTCGGATAGTACGTAATAGCCCTCCCACAGGATAACCAAAAGGGTAAGGGGAACAAAAATACTCAAAAAAGTCCTATATACAACCTCTGTCCTGCTTATTTCAAGGTCGGGGTTCACCGCCTTCTCCGGAACAAATGGCGCAAGTGCCACAGACGCGGACTTTAGCGTTACCTCCGCATCATCCGCAGGCTTATCTATATAACAGACCGCCTTCATCGTAACCTTGCCTGTGGCAATACCCGTCAAAAGAGTCCTCGCCTTGTCGCCGCCTCCGTCGAGCGCCTTTAACTGCTTGAATGTTATACCAAGCTTTCTGAGTTGTGAGATGTACTTCAGCTTTTCCACGTCTTCATGGGAAAACTCAAACTTTTCCGCCCGAAGCGTCTCTTGCTTTTTCGGTGACACAAGCCCACGTGACACGTATATCTTAACAGCCCTTTCGTTAAGGCCTGCACCTGCCGCCGCTTCTTTGATGTTCATAAAACGCCTCCTTATCAAACTCAAAAAAATGCCCCGTTCACGCAGAACGGGACATTTGGTTATGTATCTTAGTGAATGATGCAGCGCTCTGTTTCCTTGTCGAAGATGTGAACGCGTGTCATATCGATAGCAACGTTTACGATGTCGCCTGCACGGGTCTTACTTCTGGGAGATACGCGAGCGATGAGGTTAGTCTCGTCGGTTACGAGGTAGAGATAGATCTCAGCACCCATAAGCTCAGTTACTTCAACGTCAGCCTCAATGATAGCATCAGCCATAGCACGGATGTGAGACTCATCGTCATGGATACACTCGGGACGGATACCGATAACAACTTCCTGACCGATATATTCCTGAAGTTCAGGCGCATTAGCCTTATCTGCAGGAAGCTTGAGGGAGTTGGAACCGAATGTTACATAGAGACCGTCACTCTTCTTGTCGAGAGTACATGTAACGAAGTTCATCTGAGGTGTTCCGATAAAACCTGCAACAAAGAGGTTTACAGGGAGATCGTAGAGGTTCTGAGGAGTATCAACCTGCTGGATGAGACCGTCCTTCATAACAACGATACGAGTAGCCATGGTCATAGCCTCGACCTGGTCGTGAGTAACGTAGATGAATGTTGTACCGAGTCTCTGGTGAAGCTTTGTAAGCTCAGTTCTCATGGTTGCACGAAGCTTAGCATCAAGGTTGGAGAGAGGCTCGTCGAGAAGGAATACCTTAGGATTACGAACGATAGCACGACCCAGCGCAACACGCTGCTTCTGACCACCGGACAGAGCCTTAGGCTTTCTTTCGAGAAGGTGAGAAGTATCGAGTACGCGAGCAGCTTCTTCTACGCGGCGCTTGATCTCCTCCTTGGGAGTCTTGTTCAGCTTAAGGCCG
>CAYYRY010000013.1:0-17900 GCA_964474245.1 uncultured Ruminococcus sp.
AAGCGCTGCAAGCATAGCTGAAATGACGATGTTTTTGGTCTTGTTTTCCATAAGTATAATACCTCTTTTCGTGCAATCTGAGATTATTATACCATATAGTATATCAATGTTCAATATTAGACATGAATTTGTTTCTTGACAAACTGTAAAATATATATTAGAATTATGATAGAGAGTTCATTTCAGATTATTTACCGCAGACGCGGAGAAACGGAGAAAAATATGACATTAGAACAGAGAATCAAAAATTTAACTCCCCCCACAGGAAAGATCGATGTGGTGCTCGATACCGATGCCTACAATGAGATCGACGATCAGTTTGCCATTGCGTATATGCTGAAATCTCCCGACAAATTCAATGTCAAGGGATTATGTGCGGCTCCATTCCACAACGGAATGTCTGATTCATATGCCGACGGAATGAACAAAAGCTATGATGAGATCATAAAGCTGCTCGGTTTTATGGGAATGGATGGGTTTAAGGCGAATGTCTATCACGGCAGTTCGGACTATCTTCCCAATGAAGAAACACCTGTAATATCCAATGCCGCAGAATACATGGCGTACCTTGCTGACAATTACTCCCCTGAGAACCCACTGTACATAGTTGCTATCGGTGCTATCACCAACGTTGCTTCCGCAATTCTCATCAACCCGAGAATGGTGGAGAATTGCGTTGTCGTATGGCTTGGCGGAAACGCCCGTCACGACCCTGTCGGATCATACGAATTCAATATGATACAGGACATTCCCGCCGCAAGAGTTGTTTTCGGTTGCGGTGTTCCTCTCGTACAGCTCCCCTGCAGAGGAGTAGTGGATCACTTTACCACGACCCGATATGAGCTTGAGCATTGGCTCCGCGGAAAGAACGAACTTTGCGACTATCTCGTTGACAACACTATCAGATCTGCTGAGTCATACGCCGCGGGCAAGCCGTGGTCCAGAGTTATCTGGGACGTTACGGCAGTTGCGTGGCTCATGAACGACGGAGGACGCTTTATGGAGGACGTTCTCGTTCACGCACAGATACCCGAGGCGGATAAGCATTACTCTTTTGACGAGCGCCGACATTTTATTAAGTACGTTTTCGATATATACCGCGATGCTCTCATAGAGCATCTGTTTGAGACACTTGCCAAATAACAAGTGCGGTGTGAATCAGCATGAAAAGAAACACAGTTTACTTTAAAGATTTTCTCACGGATGACCATACTGCATCCTTTGAGAGAGCCATGGCGTATCTAAGAGAACATCCTAACACGACCTTTGTGGTCGAACCGGGAGTTTACACTCTTACAAGTCCCTTGGCGAGAGAGACTCAGCGCGCCGTAATGGCAGGAGAATACGGAGAGAATCCTCAGAGAACGATGTTCAACCCGAAATTCCCGTATACCCGAGGCATTGACTTTTCCGGTCAGCACGGCACTGTTATGGAGGCTTACGGTGTGACTCTCATGGTTGATGGCTTCATGGAACCCATATCTGTCAGAGATTGCAAGAGAGTCGAGGTCTGCGGCGTGAGCATCGACCACGTCCGCAAGCCATACAGCAGAGCGATCGTTACTGAGGCTGGTGAGCTTATGGAGGACGGCTCGAGGATGTGTATGCTCGAGTTTGATCCCCAGTGCCCCATTGAGGAGAAAACTCCTACAAGGCTGAGAGATCTTTTCTTCGATCCCGAGACCTATGAAAACATATACGCCTCTCCCGGAGAGAGGGAGTTCATCGACTCACACCATATGCGCGCAAGGGTATATAACGCACAGAAGGTGAGGGTAGGCGTGAGTGAGTATTATACAGTACATACCTATCACTCCCGTCCCGCCGTGCTCATCGAGAACGCCGAGGACATCCGTCTTACCGACGTGACCGTACACAGCCAGCCCGGCATGGGCGTTGTGGGCAACAGAAGCCACAACGTGACCCTCAGTGGACTATGCGTGGTTCCGTCCCTGGGACATCATCTGTCCACCAACACCGACGGTACACACTTTACGTCAATGACGGGACTTCTGCGATTTGAGGGCTGTACCTTTGAGGGACAGGGAGACGACTTCGTCAACGTTCACAGCTACTATCACGAGATCGTGGAGAGAGTGGCTCCCGCCGAGTGCTTCATGCAGGAAAAGACTCCTGACGGCACCCACGCCCAGAGCCTTGACTACCCCGACGTTGGGGACGTGCTCGAGCTGACCAACCGCCGCACCATGGCTCTCATCGATACGTTCAAGGTCATAGACTGCGAGCCCCTTCCCGACGAGTGGAGATGCCGAGTTGTGCTCGACCATCCCCTTCCCGAGTGTACCGAGGGACTGGTGCTTTCCGACGTAACGCGCCTGCCGCGGCTTGAGGTGGTGAACAGCCACGCGAGAACCCACTTTGCCCGTAGCGTGCTCATCAAGACGAGAGACGTGCTCATTGAGAACAACCACTTCTTCGACGTGCAGGGCTCAGCCATCCACGTGGCTCCCGAGGCTTGGTGGTACGAGGGAGTATCCCCCGCCAACGTGACTATCAGAGGCAACCGCATCGTAAAATGCTGCTACCGCTGGAGTGGAAGGGGCGCCATTACCGTTTTTGCCGACTCCGACGAGCCCGATTGCCAGTGTATGCAGAACATCGTCATCGAGGACAATATCATCGACTGCCCCACCACGGACTACGGCATATACGTCCGTAACGTAGACGGACTCCGCATTGCAGGCAACCGCATATCCGCACGGTTGGAAAATATAAAGGTGGAGAAGTGTATTGATACCGATATAACTGAAATATGAAAATAAGAGGTAATATGAGAAATACTGTATATTTTAAGGATTTTTTGACAGACGATCACACAGCCTCCTTCGAGTCTGCCATGGCATACCTGAGGGAGCACCCCTATACCACTCTCTTTGTGGAACCCGGTACGTATAATATAACAAGCGAGCTTGCCCGCAAGACCATGAACGACGTTATCACAGGTGCCCTCGGCGACGATCCACTGGCGGTCATCTTCAAACCGGATTTCCCCTATACCCGAGGAATATGCTTTGCAGGACAAAAGGGTACGAGAGTTAAAGCCTATGGAGTTACTCTGCTTGTTGACGGCTTTATGGAGCCTGTTTCCGTCAGGGACTGCGAGGACGTGGAGATACTCGGTCTTACCGTTGACCATAAGCGCAAGCCATATGCCAAGGCGGTATTCAAGGACGTGGGAGAGCTGACTCCCGACGGGATGCGTTGGTGTACCATTGAGTTTGATCCCGCCTGCCCCATGTATGCGGAGACCCCCACTTGGCTTAAGACCCGTTACTTCGATGTGGAGAACTACCGATCCATCCACACCTACGTTCACGATTACGAGCAGGTGGACACGTTCCACAGAAGGGCTCTTATGGGCAATGCAGAGGAGCTGCGCGACGGCATTGAGTATTACTCAGCCCACACTGAGCACTTCCGCCCCGCGATACTCATCGAGAACGCTCAAAACATTCGCCTCACAGACGTGACCATCCACAGCCAGCCCGGTATGGGTATCGTCGGAAACCGCAGTGAAAACGTTGTTCTGACACGTCTTTCCATCGTTCCGTCTGCAGGACATCATATGTCCACCAATACCGACGCAACTCACTTTACATCCATGAAGGGACTGCTCAGATTCGAGAACTGTACCTTTGAGGGACAGGGTGACGACTTTGTCAACGTACATAACTATTATCAGGAGATCATCTCAAGGGTATCCGGCAGGGAAGTGTATATACAGGAGAAATCCCCCGACGGAACTCACGCCCAGAGCCTTGACTATCCCGATGCAGGGGATACCATGGAGCTGACTTCCCGTCGTACCATGGAGCTTATTGACAGCTTTAAGGTACTTGAAGTTGAGACCTTCCCCGAAAAGTGGTGCTGTAAGGTGGTGCTCGACCATGATCTTCCCGCTGATACGGAAGAGCTTGTACTGGCGGACGTAACGAGACTGCCGCGACTCGAGATCGTCGGATGCAGTGCGAGAAGCCATAAGGCAAGGGGTATCATGCTGAAGACCAGAAACGCCTTGATCGAAAACAATAATTTCTTTGATATTGAGGCATCAGCAATATTCCTTGCACCCGAAGCAGAGTGGTATGAGGGCGTTGCCCCTGCAGACGTTACCATCAGACGAAACCGTATCGTAATGTGTTCTCCCGAGGGTGAGGTAAGAGGTGCCATCGTTTGCCTTGCTGATTCTGAGGCTCCCGAAGGACAGTGTCTGAAGAATATCACAATTGAAGACAATATCATCGACTGCCCCACCACGGACTACGGCATATACGTGCGCAATATTGACGGCGTAAGGATAGCAAGAAACCGTATCGTTTCCCGACTCGAGAATGTAAAGGTCGAGAACTGCGTAAACGTAACGGTGGAGCATAAAGGATAAATAGAATATTGCCGGGGACAGCTACTCAAGTGTGGCTCGTCCCCGGCTTTTTGTATATCAAAAAAGATGCTTTCCGTACCTTGTACTGTTACATAGACAGCATAAAGTGCAGAAGGCATCCCTGTTTTCATTATTACCGTCTGTTGAGGACGGTATATCAGAACGGCGTAGCCGTGAATTTCAGATCCGATGTGTCACACAGATCCATTATGTGAGTATCTTTACTTTACTATGAATTTTCTGAATTCAAAATAACAGTTTTCGTCACTTTCGATATATATCTCACTCCATGCCATCTTTGCAAGATGTATACCGAGGAAGCTCTTGGCATTGAGTCTCCTGTTACCGTTTACAAGGTATACCTTACCCTGGAATCTTGTGGCAATACGGTTGAACTCAACAACGTCGGCATTGGTTGATATCTCTACCTTATAAAGGTATTTGCAGCATCTTTCCATTGTTAATTCCCTGCCTTTATCACATATTACGATGGGGATTTTGCCTCATCGCACCTGTATTATATACGGAGCGAATACCTTTGTCAACAGGTATTTTTACCGTTTTTTCAACTTTGGATGCCTGCACAATCAAATGTTCGCCCGAAATTTTGCTTTGTGACACTTGTACAAAAACACATTTAAATATTTGTGCACTGTGACACCTCTATATTTGCTGAATAGATATTGACAAAATCGGTCTACATGGTGTAGAATAATAATGGTCTACAAGATGTAGAATGATCGTGCGGAAACCGGCAGCATAATGTAGCATAATAAGGAAGAAAAGTGCCTTGCAGAATATGTATATACTGCTGATTGCCCGTTTGTATCACTGAATTTTTTTACCGCCGCAGGCAGAATGGAGATTAATATGAGTGATTATCAGCTTGGAGCAGCAGAAACAAGATTTGCGGAAATCATATGGAGCAGAGGTCCCATGACGTCAACTGAGCTTGCGAAGACAGCTCTTTCAGAGCTTGATTGGAAGAAGTCCACCACCTATACCGTGCTCAAGCGTTTGTGCGACAAGGGCATATTCAAAAACGAAAAGGGTGTGGTGTCAGCCGTTATTTCAAAGGATGAATTTTACTCCGCGAAAAGTGAGATTTTCGTTGAAGAGACCTTCGGAGGCTCTCTGCCGGCCTTTATAGCGGCGTTTACAAAGAGAAAGAGTCTGACTCCCGAGGAGGTCTCCGAGCTTCGCCGTATGGTGGACGAATATGAGGGTACGTCAAAATGACTGAGGTATTTTTAAAGCTGTTAAACATGAGCATATCCGCCACTTATATCGTGTTAGCGGTCATACTTATGAGGCTGTGCCTGCGCCGCGCGCCCAGGTGGATATCCATGGTCATGTGGTCCGCTGTGGCGCTGAGGCTCGTTTGCCCGTTTTCCATAGAGAGCATTACGAGCCTGATCCCCAGCGCCGAGACCATACCTCAGGATATAGTATATGCAGAGACTCCCGCCATTCAAAGCGGCATAAGCTACGTGAACGCCGCCGTGAATCCTCTGCTGTCGGAGTCCCTGTCCCGGTCGGATACTTACAGCGCAAATCCTATGCAGGTCGTAACCATTGTCGCCGCCGTAGTGTGGGGCGCGGGTATGGCGTTGATGCTATTGTATACGGCGGTAAGCTACACGTCCCTGAGGCTGAAGGTGAGGGAGTCTATACCCTATGAGGGTATAGTGCGTCTTTGCGACCGCATCTCATCCCCCTTTATCCTCGGTACCATACGCCCCCGTATATACCTTCCGTCAAACATTTCGGAAGATGATGTGCCGTATGTGATCGCCCACGAAAAGCGTCACTTAAAACGTTTTGACCACATCTGGAAGCCACTAGGCTTTATGATTCTTACGGTGTACTGGTTCAATCCCATACTGTGGGTGGCTTACGTGCTCCTTTGCCGCGATATTGAGGCGGCGTGCGACGAGGCGGTCTTAAAAAACGCGGAGTTTGACATCAAGAGAGACTACGCCACAGCACTCATCAATTGCAGTGTTTCGAGGCGCAGTATTGCCGCCTGCCCTCTCGCCTTCGGTGAGGTGGGCGTGAAGGCAAGGATCAAAAACGTGCTGAGCTACAAAAAGCCCGCGTTCTGGCTGATCATAGTTGGTGTCGTTGCCTGCGCGGTGCTTGCGGTATGCTTTCTTACGGACCCCGCGGGGATGAAGATAACGGAAATATATGAGGATGAGACGGGGTCTCAGGAGAACGTATTCGACGGTGTCGAAAGCATTACGGTATATAACGGCAAGCTGAGCCGTGAGATCACGGACAGGGAAACGGTTACGGCAGTCATCGAGGAATTAAAAAAGGTGGAGTTGAAGCACCGACCCATATCCGACAGACGGGATGACGGGAGGGACATGACCAACCGCGTACAGATAAACGACGGAAAACAGCTTTGCTTCAGCGATGATTACAGCGAGTTCTGGATATACTCGGGAACGAAGCCCACACTCAGCTATAAGGTGATGACTCCGGCATACGCCAGGGTAGCAATAGAGGAAAAGTCCCATCTCTCCTCCGTTACCGACTACGTTGAAACGTCGGGAGGCACGAGCCTTGAGGACGTATACGTAATGCTTCAGGGCGTCGTCCCGGGCGAGGGCGGATATATCGAGGTAACGTTTGTGAACTCCTCGGATAAGGAGATCACCGTCGGGGATAAATTCGAGCTGTACCGCATCGTTGACGGCGAGCAGATAAACTGCATGGACGAGGACAAAATGTTCGATCTCCTCGGCTATATGCTCCACGCCGGCGGCACGCGGAGGTACAAATACTCCCTCGACAAGGCAGATATGTCCAAAGCGGGCACATACTGCTTCGTCACGTCCTTCTCCACGGAAAATGACGGAAATCCTGAGACTCATGAAGCTTGGCTTGAGTTTAGTTTTCCTGAGGGGGATGGTGCAATGGCTCCGGTTCCACCCGATAAATACGTAGAGCAATACTATTTAACAGGAGAGACCCCCGAGCCTATCACTCCTATGCTGTTCCTGTCGAACATTGACGGGCGCTGTGTATTCACGTATTCAGCCTTCAGCAGTACCGTGGGTTTCGGTACCTTCGAGAAAACGGATGGAAAGCTTACCGTAAACGTAAACGGAGAGCGCTTTGTCTTCGACGTAAAAGACGAGAGCACCATTATTTTCAATGAATCCGCCTCCACTCCCCTTCCGGAAAACAAATATTCCGAAACAAGTGACCCGGAGCCGCCCTTCGGTGACGGCGCCGTGTTTGTCATAGGAAAAAGCTTGCCGCAATTATCATCCGAGACGGAGGATACGCTGACGTTTGATATTGACAGTGACGGCGTGGATGAGGAATGTTCCTTGAGGAGACATGAGACGTCGGGAATATTTTCATTCACACTCGACGTTAAGCAAAACGGAGTAACCGATTATATAGCCGCCTATCACACTCCATTATGGGGCAATCTGTCATTCGAAAGCTGTGACGACGGAGAGGTGCGGCTGAAGATATCAAACGACAACGATGGCTGGGCTGAGCTTTTCGACATCACTAAGGATGAAAAAGGTTATATAGGCTTTATAAATGATGAGTTTACTATATATTGCTCACTCGAAAGATGAAGCAGAATATACTGCTGTAATTACAAAAGGAGTCAGTTTTTTAAACCAATTTGAGCCTTTCCGACAAAAAGTCGGTAAGGCTCAAATCAAAGAAAGGTTAGGTTGTAAAAATGAAGAAGATCATATATGTTACTGCCTTAATTATGCTTATGATATTATCAAGCTGTTCAGCCGATCCTAATATTGGCGGTGAAGCAATAAACCAATATGATACACAAACGGGAATTTCAGTTGACGGCGAAGAGAAGGGTTTTGTTTTCTCGGAGAAGACTTATAAATACGGCGACGGCAACGTACTGATCCTTAATGCCGAAAACTTGACCGATAACGCATACACCGTTGTTATAACGGCTAAGTTCTTTGATGACAGCGGTGAAGCTGTTGAGAACATGACGAAAATTTTCGAAGGCTTTCCAGGGGAGTATAGAAACTACTTTGTATTTTCACCCGATACTGCGTTCAAGCGCTATGAGTATGAGGCGGAAATAAAACCGTATGACAAAGAAGCGTATGCTGATTATTTAAGCGCGGGAAGTGTAGTAGACGTAACTCCGTTCCCTATGGGCGAAGATTTAGTCGGGAACGTGTATGATAAACCGAGAGTTATGTTGATTGTAAATTTTCCTCTTGAATGTAATTATCCGGAAGAAGAGTCTCTCACGTATTCGGCTGACTTCGTTTTATTTGATAATCAGGGTGAGATATTCATGATCGACAGCAAACTGCAAAAAGCCACCATCACATATTCACCTAAAGGAAATTCAATATCAAGATCTTCTATGTTTCCCGAAAACGTAGAATGGGACGGTTTCAAGCTTCCCGAAAATCTCAAAGGGGAACTGCGCGGTATCGTTGCATTCAAAAAAGTAACTAAGGAATAAAATCTTCGGAGGCGCGGTATGTTCAGAAAAACCTACTCTAATACTATAAAAAACCTCTTCCGTTCTCCGATCTTCTGGATGATACTTGTCCTTACTCTGCTCAATACGTTCATCAGATCAAAACTCGGCTTTCAGGTGGGTGATGATTCAGAAGACTTTACCGTAAGTTATTTTCTGTATCTGAAACTTATCCCCAATGCGTTATGCTTGTGGACGATGAGTTACGGTATTCCGCTGTTTGCGATAATATCAACCATGCTTGCTGTAAACGGGGATTACAAAAACGGCTTTTTTGAGATCGAAAAGGCAGGGGGCGTAAAACCTGTAACGTATTTCACGGGACGTCTGTGTGCCATCATAAGTGTGAATTTTATCGTACTGACGATTACTTCATATTTTGCGGTATATTCTTACTGCATAACTCGCGGACTTGATGGATTAACTGTAAACGAGTTTATAGCTGATTCGGTCATAAGGATCTTCAGGCTCATTATAACGTGCGAGTTACCCATACTTCTGTTTTATATAGGACTTTCTTACATGGTGACGGCAATTTTCAAAAACGGCAGAATGGGAGTCTTAGCAGGAAGTATATACGCCATAGTTATGTACGTGCTGAGAAGCAACCTCTCATACGTAATGGGGATAAACACATTCAGTAAGTATTTTTGGACGTTTAAGGTCAATGCGTATCATTATGTGAACTTCTATGACACAGAATACATACATCCGATGCTGTACGGATATATGACGGATCCTGTACGAGAGATCACAACATGGATACTTGTTTTTGTGATCCTTTCCGTCGCCTGTTATACTATGAGCTATATCTGTACCCGAATGAGACAGATATAATTGATTTTAAGGATGATAAATTATGCTTCTGACACGTTCATTCAAAAAAGCTTTGCTGATCTTTCCGTTAACCTTGGTACTCCTTGCGTTTGCAACGCAAATATGGGAGCCGAGCTTTCTCATAACTCATCCGAAGTACGCAGGATACGTTGAAAAAACTGAAGTAATCGTACCGTTTATTCTGGTACTGTTTTGTTTCATACGGGTAATAACAAGAAACTGTTACGCTCCTCTGTTTATTTGTGTTTTCTTTGACAGTTTTTTCTCGATGACAAGTAAGGAAATCCAGAAAGGTACGTGTGACATTAAACTTTGTATCGTTGATCCTTTTATCTCAACGTATATGTTAAGTGACAATGTACCTGACGCCATGGCTGAACAATTCACGGACTTGACTGCTTTGCAAAACGCATGGACGTATAACAGGCTGCTGTTCTTCGCCCTCGGCGCAGTACTGCTCATCGGAACGTACTTCCTTCTCAGGCGCGAAAAGCTCCACAAGGGCTTCGGAGATTGAACGATTCAAAGGCTCCCTCCGGGAGGGAACTCCCGCGAAGCGGGTGAGGGAGAATGCGCAAACGTCAAATAAAACTGCTCTTGTGTTTCCGCGTTCTCCTTACGTCTCGGACTAATTTGCCTTTGGCAATGTGCCGAGCCACCTTCCTCACGGAGGAAGGCAATTATTAACAACATTTGTGAAAGGCACATACCATGCTCGAAATAAAAAACTTAACAAAAATCTACCCACTCGGCAAGAAAAAAGCGCTTGACGATGTTTCTTTTGAGATCCCCGAAGGCATCTTCGGTCTCATCGGCAGAAACGGTGCGGGCAAGACCACCATTATGCGAATTATCGCAACGGTAATGGATCAGACAGACGGTGCTATCTACTTCGACGGCAAGGAGCTGAAGTCAAACCGTGATGAGTTCAGAAAGTCCCTCGGTTATCTCCCCCAGAGCACAAAGCTCATGCCCAGGCTGAACATCGTAGAATTTCTTGATTACGTCTGTATTATGAAGGGTATCAAGGACAAGAAAGTCCGTCGTGAGAAGATCGAGGGCGCCATTGAAACTGTCGGTCTCGTCGGAGAAGAAAAGAAACGCCTTAGCAACTACTCCGGCGGTATGCTTCGCCGTGCGGGTATCGCGCAAACCATCATCGACGAGCCGAAGGTGCTTATCATCGACGAGCCTACGACCGGTCTTGACCCCGAGGAAAGACTTTATTTCCTCAACCTTCTCTCGCGTATTGCCGTGGGCAGAACGATCATTTTCTCCACCCACATCACAGCCGACATTGAAAACCTCTGCCGCAATATCTGTATCTTAGAGCAGGGACAGGTGAAGTACGTTGGAGACAAGTCAGACTTCATCGACGGTATCAAAGGCAAGCTTTGGGAGCACTCCGGTACACCCGAAGAAGAAGCTATGCTCCGCCGCGATGCAATAGTTACGTCCGTAGCTTACGTTGACGGCGTCGCAAAGGTACGCTACGTTGCGGACGGACAGCTTATGGATTCCGTATCAGTTGAGCCCACCCTTGAAGATGCGTATATCCACGCGCTGGGTGGAGTAAAGAGGTAATTCTTACGTACAGCCCCCCTTTTTTTCTTAAAGTTTTTGAAAGATAGGATTGGGGAGAACTTCGCCATGGCGAAGTTCGGGGGGAGGAAAGAAAGCTTTTTCTCAAAAAGTTTTCTTTCCTCCCCCCAATAATCCCCATAGGCTCATCTCTTCGGCTTGCTTTTAAACACCAACGCCGCCGCAAGACCGAAGAACAGCGCCGCGGTGATGCCTCCCGCGGTAGCTGTCAGAGCACCCTTCAACGCTCCTATTATCCCTTCGCTGTCCACCGCCTGACGGACGCCTTTGGCTATGGTGTAGCCGAATCCCGTAAGGGGTGTGGTGGCGCCGCCTCCCGCGAATTTCACGAGTGACTCGTAAAGCCCCAGCCCGCCGAGGATCACTCCCGCTACCACGTAGGACACCAGTATCCTCGGGGGAGTCAGCTTCGTTTTGTCGATGAGCACCTGCGCAATAACGCATATGATACCGCCTACGATAAATGCCCACACGTATCCCATAAGAGTATCCATGCATTTACCTCTCTATCCTTTCGGCTGTAATCCTTACGAGGTGACCGATACCCGGTATGGTGCTCCCTTGATTCAGCACCAGAGGACTCATAAGTGCGCCCGTGCCTACAAACAGTACGTCTTTTACTGTACCGTCGCAGATGTTCTTCAAAATGTGCGCTGCCATGACCACGGCACTGCAGCCGCATCCCGAGCCGCCTGCATGCTTGTCAGCTTCGTCGGTGTTATATATGATGCATCCGCAGTCAACGTGGTTTGCGGATATGTCGATGTTTTTACTCTGAAGAAGTTCTGTTAATATGCCGCTTCCCTCACGTCCGAGGTCTCCCGTTATGATCAGGTCAAAGTCCTCCGGATTCCTGCCCTCTGAAAAATATCTGTACAGCGTGTCAGCGGCAGCGGGTGCCATTGCTGCCCCCATATTGTTTACGTCGGAGATTCCTCTGTCTATCACGTAACCCGGTAATACCTCGGTGATGCGCGGAACGTATTCCGTGGGAAGCCTTGTTACGTCTGTGAGGATGCTTGATACTGCAAAGGCTCCGGAGCCTGTAACCGTCCATTGTGCGGTGGGTGGCCTTTGTCCGCCGTACTCAAGAGGGTATCGGAACTGCCTTTCCGCAGAGCAAAAGTGTGATGAGGTCACGGCAATGCACCGACGCACGGCAGATGAGCAGAGCAGAGAGGAAAGCAAAAGCCCTTCTGCTGCCGTGGAGCAAGCTCCGTATAATCCGAAGTACGGTATTCTGTAGTCGGAGAGTCCGTAATTCGAACCAACGCATTGATTGAGGAGATCCCCCGCAAGGATCGCGTCAATATCACAGGTCTCGTAAGAGCCTTTCATCAGCGTACACCCGACCGCAAGCTTTTGCATCTCGCTTTCTGCCTGTTCCCACGTTTCTTTGGCGAAGCGGTCATCCTTGCTGTCGAATATATCGAAGCTGCCGCCGAGGGGACCTTTATTTTCTTCATGCCCCGCTACTGATCCTGCGGATGTTATATATACCGCCATTTCAGGCGTGATTATCCCATGTGCCATTATAATCTCCATTCTGCCGCTAAAGCGGCAACACAAATAAATACTGAAACAAACACGGTCCGCAAAGCGGAGAAAAATCCTCATGTCCGATTTTTCAGTGTTTGTTTGCGCGTGAAACAGATATACTTTATTTAAAGCTATCTGAACTTTCACGCTAGTCTCCATTCATCTTTAACCATGCAAACAAAGTAACGGTATTCTATGAAAGTGATCATCACTTTTCCGTTAGTCGCCTGCCCAAAAGCATCTTTATTAATGATTGTTCCTCAAGGGATGTTTTTTATACCCTGATTTTTGCATCAGAGTAAGTTATTTTGAAAAAAATGTAAAACAACTTGTCTTTTGGCGTTATGTGCGGTATAATGGTCATAATAGGAAATCCGTTTAAAAGGAGATTTTGATCATGAACAAATTGAATCCTACACCGGCTCAGACGTCCATTGACACAACAAAGCAAAAATACGAAAGCGCAAGAGCAAATCTTCTTCTCGTTATTGTTCTGACCGTTGCAAATTGTATATCAATATTTTTAGATGCTGAAAGTGTTCTTCTGTTTTCCGCCACCGTTCCTTACTATTCCATAATAATCGGATTGAAATCCCAAGTGCTGCCTACTATGATCGGATGGTATTCCGTTGCCGTAACGACAATATTGGCATACTATATTTGCTGGATATTCAGCAAAAAGCACTTTGGCTGGATAGTCGGTGCACTGGTGTTATTTGTAGTTGATTCGGCTTTTCTTGCTTTTATTTATATAAAAAACGGTGACGTTTCTGGAATTCTTGATGCGCTCATTCACGTATGGATACTGTACTATCTCGTCACCGGTATTATTAACGGCGTAAAGCTGGCAAATAATAAGTCCGAAGACACTCAGACAGATACTCCCGAAGTGTAAGCTTTCGCAGGATGTTGCTCCGATAAGCTTGCCGAAGCTAAAAGCCTGCAGTCTTTCAGACAATATGAACCGCACTAAGAAAAGCTCCCTCTGCTTGGACAGAGAGAGCTTTTTCGATTTGTTTGGTTTATGAGTTATTCGGGAATCTTTGATATTACATTTTTATATACCCTGATAAAAAGGAATATGCTGACTGCAACGGACATTATTTCCGCTAGGGGGAAGCTGAACCATACGAGATCAAGCTTTCCGGTGAGAGACAGAAAATATGCGGCAGGGAGCAGGACTATCATCTGTCTTGCGAATGATACGAGCATTGAATACATTCCGTATCCCAGCGCCTGGAATGTGGATCCTATAACTATGCAGAAGCCTGCGAATACGAAGCTGAGGCTGATGGTGCGAAGCGCAACACGTCCGATACCGAGCATTTCTTCTCCGGCATCGAAAAATCCGAGAAGCTGATCCGGGAACACCTGCATGAGAAGGATTCCGAGGAGCATGAAGCCTACCGCAATGATGCAGGCAAATTTGACGGCACTCATCATACGGCGGCGCTTTCCGGCACCGTAGTTGAAGGCGATAATGGGAATGAGTCCGTTATTCAAGCCGAAGATAGGCATGAAAATGAAGCTTTGAAGCTTAAAGTATACACCGAAGACTGATACGGCAAGGTCAGAAAATCCATTCAGTATCTTATTCATGGACGTGGTCATGACTGAACCGATTCCCACCATGATGACAGAGGGGATCCCCACCGCACAAATTCTTCTGATGACGCTGAAGTCGGGACGGAATTCAAAAGGCTTTACCGTGATCTCTTTGTTAAATCTGTCATTTAATACAATGGCTATGATAAATGCAGCGATCTGACCGATAACAGTTGCAAGTGCAGCACCTGCAATGCCCATTTCGGGGAAACCGAGAAGACCGAAGATAAATATGGGGTCTAAGATTATGTTGATTATGGCTCCGATACCCTGTGTGAACATGGTGTACACAGTCTTACCCGTGGACTGCATAAGTCGCTCAAAGATTATCTCTCCGAAGATACCGAAGGATGCTGAACAGCATATTGTGAGGTATATTCTGCCGTTTTCGATTATCTCCTCAGTGGAAGTCTGGAAGCGGATGAACCATTCGGAGAAGAACAGTCCGAAGATAAGGAAGATAATAAATCCTATGAAGGCAAGGAAGATTCCGTTTTCCGCCGACTTTCGCACCATCTTTTCGTTTTTCTCTCCGAGACTTTTGGAAAGAAGGGAGTTCATACCTACTCCGATACCCGTTGCAAGACCGATCATCAGGTTCTGTGCGGGGAATGCGTAGGATACGGCTGAGAGTGCAGCTTCGCTGTATCGTGCAACGAAGATACTGTCCACAACGTTGTAAAGCGCCTGTACGATCATTGATATGATCATGGGCAGAGACATTGTTATAAGGAGCTTGCCTATGGGCATAGTTCCCATTTTGTTTTCACGGGTCATAGATACTTTCCTTTCAGATGTGACATAAAACCATACTATTATACTTTATATGACGCGATATGTAAAGTACTTTGACAAAAAACGCCTTGAATATTGTGTAGAAAATATTGGCTGTGCGATATTTAATACAGATCAGCAAGGAAAAACGAGAGCAGAAAAGCATCCTTCTCCTCTGCCTATGGCAGAGGAGAAGGATGCTTATTGGATAATGTGATCAATATCTTCCTATCTTGTCAAACTGAATGTCAAGTATACCCGCGCCGTCCTTTAACGTGTAGTCGCCGTGGGTAGGATCGGTGAAGAAGGGATTTTCGTCAAGCGTATGACCGATATTATTCTCGAGCTTCGTTGCATATTTACGTACGTTGTCGCTGAATTCCGTAAGGTACTCGCTCGCAAGACCCGTGTCGGTTGTAAAGGAATGATTTCCGTATGCCTCGTTGTAGGAGGAGTTGATGATGAAATCAATATTGTCCGCGTAATGCGCCACAGGCGTGTCCTTTTCATAGAGACACTTTGCAAGGGTGGGGAAGCGCTCAGCCCAGATGCCCGTCCTGAAGGGAACGAGTTCAAGGATCATCAGATGCTCGTGGTCGCCGATGGGCTTTGTAAAGCCTTCGGTATTGTTTGACGTAACGTCAAAGTCCTCGGAATTGAGTCTGACGTCGGACTGCCAAGCGGTACCCTTCAGGGTGATGAATACGTTATCGTGGATCTTGTTCTCACGTCCGCCGTGCATAAAGATGGGGTTTCCGCCCGCACTGCTGTAAATGAAATTTCCGTATACCTCCTGACCTGACATATAGTCGTCAAGATAGATCGATAAGGGGTTGTAGCCCTCAGAAGGATCGCCGATGTTGCTGATAAGATTGTATCTTACGACACTGCCGTGTCCCGCAAGATTTCGTCCGCCGTAAATGGCACCGGAGTCGTTTGTCTGAGTTACCACGTTGTGGAGGTAGTTGTACTCAATGGTGATGTAGTTGCTTGCACAGATGTATTCGCTGTAAATGATGCCTATGTTGGAGGAATTGCATATCTCGTTGTGAGCAATGCGGATACCGCATCCCCATACGTATATTGCAGGGTTACCTGTCTTATCGACGGATCCAAACTTGTCAAAGAGACAGTTTTCGATCACGCTGTTACCGAGAGTGAGAGTCTGTCTGTCACCTGAGATGAGCTCAACGTTGCGAGCTCCCACGTCGTAGAATTCGCATGAGGTAACGGTGACGTTATCACCTGTTATATAAATACCCTTGCTTCTCATGTTGTGGATGCTGAGCCGGTCAAAGGTCACGTAGTCACAGCCCTGCGCGGTCATGAAGCTCTCCGTGCCGTAGCAGAAGGTGAGCCCCACGAAGCTTACGTGATCGGTGTCGGTGAGAGTCATCATCTGACCCGTCACGGCTACCGTATAATCCTCCTTGGGATCAAGGACGTAAAGATATCCCGTTTTCTTGTCGACGTAATACTCGTCTGCTCTGTCAAGCTCGTCGGGAATATTGTAGAAGTAGAAGCAGGGGAGGTTAAACTCAGAGGACATTCCGAGACCGTATCCGTTGATCTCGGGGGTAATGATACCCTTGTCAGGGTCATACGCCTTGACCTTACCTTTTGTATACGACCAGTCATATTTGTAGTAGCCGAGCATATACAGCTCGTCGATGTTGTGATATCCGTTGAGGCGCTCGACGAGAGGCGGTCTTAATACAAGGCTTTGTCCGTCCTCGGTGATGGAGGCTACAAGATTCTTGTCGGTAAGAGCGTCGTTGCCTCTGTCGTTCTTGTTGGGCCAGCGGGCGAGGTCCATTCTTTCCTTGTCTGCAAATAAGCCGTTGCTCTCCGTCATGGCAGAGCTGTCAAGACCGTATTTAGCAAGGGAGATCTTTTTGATCTTGTCGCGGACGCCCTCGGGGAACATTTCCTTTTCGGAATCGGTGATAGAGGTGAAATCCGCACCGGGGAGAGTGACGCCTGCATTGAATATTACCTCACCGTCGCCGTATGCAACGTAGGAGATGGGACACGATGCAGTACCCGCGTCGGCTGACGTCAGCTCAAGTCCGACGGGTGCGGGGTATTCACCTGCCATAAATGCGACGACTATGCCGTCCTTTGCTGTATTTTTCAGCTCGCGTACCTTCTTTACTGCGCCCTCAAAGGTAGCAAGCGGCTTTGCCTTCGTTCCTGCATTATTGTCATTACCGTCAACTGCAACGTAGACGTCGGCGTTTTCTACCTTGGGGTATTCCTTTTCCGTATACTCAGATATCAGCACGGGCTCCTCATAGGATAGGTTGTAGGTGAACTCGCGGGAGTCATCCTTTTCGTTGTATCGCTTGATAATGGTGGCGTATTCTGCGCGGGAAGCCTTATCGGTGGGAGCAAGGAGTGCGGAGTCACCCGTTCCCTTACCCGTGATAAGCCCCGTGCCCACAGCCCACTTGGTAGCGGCTGATGCCCACTTTGCAACCTTGGAGGAGTCGGGGAATGCGGCTATATCTGCGGTGTTCGCCTCGGTATTCACGTGCTTATACGCCGCGTATCTTGCGAACATGGTGGAGAGCTCCTGACGGGTGATGTCACGGTCGGGGGAGAATATGGGCTCCCCCCACTCGTCCTCGCCCGTAC
>CAYYRY010000014.1:0-17689 GCA_964474245.1 uncultured Ruminococcus sp.
CTTTCATCAGCCAAGTCTTACCAACTTGACGAGCTCCTTCGATAATCAAAGGCTTGCGGCGTTTGTTTTCCTTCCATTTAAATAGATTTTCAATAGCAATCCGATACATACACGCACCTCCGTCAGTATAATGCAAGTATAGTATATCACATGATTACAAAAAATACAACGAGTTTTAGATAAATGTTCACGCTTTTTACAACGAATAAAGCGAGCGCGACTCGGGTATTACTTGAAATCAAAAAGCAGACCCGGATCGTTTAAAAGGCAGGTGGGGAGTCACAGACAACGCATATACTTGCAAATAACGTAAGGAGGAATCACAATGCGTCGTATTACATCAAAATGGCCTGCACTTATCGGTACGGTTATAACAGTACTTAGCGTAGCTTTGGTTCTTGTCGCTCTTATCGTCAGTTTGTTTGAAAGTCCTGTTGATGATGGAAGAGGCGGTATCGGTTTGTCATTCGCCTTGTGGATTTATGCAATTATTATGGCTATGATCAGTTTGATCTTCTATGCTATAGACGGGATCATTTGTCTCATCAAAGCTATTCAGGAAGAGGAAGACAGAATTCTGAATATCATCCTGACGCTCGTTACTATCGGAAGTATTCCCATGATGATTTATGTCGGCGGAGGACTTGAAATCAATATTATGATATGGAACGTCTATTATATCGGTATGTACGTCCTTGAGATCGTTTCCGTTAAGCGTCACGTGAGCTATTGAAGCAAGCTTGAAAAAGAGCCTTATAACGTCGAGCCTGCCACCAATTGAATGATTGGTTGTAGGTTGATACTTTATACAAATATATTACCCGTGTACGTAAGACATATGTCTTATGTACACGGGTGATTTTATTTTAACTGTGTTCTGGCACGGTATTCAGTGGGCGTTTCGCCCATTTTGGATGTAAATTGCTTTATGAAATACGTATCATATCTGAAGCCGATAGCCTCTGCTATCTCCGATAAGGTTAGATTTGTGTGGCTTAAGGCTTTGCAGGCTATCTTGACTCTGTATGATACAAGATATGAAATGGCAGTCTGTCCAAGCTTGTCCTTGAATTTCTTATTAAGCGTAGTGGGGTTGGTGCTTGCCACTGTGCAAAGCTCACTCAAGGATATGTCTCCGGGATAGTTTGCGTGAATGTATTCAAGAGCAGTATCTACCGCCGATCTTTTTACACCTCCCGAGATCATGGTCATATGTATATCGTCGATCAGGTACAGTGCCTGAAGGAGATGTCGTCGGATGCGGCAGGTCCAATACACGTCACTTTGAGCGAAGGTCTCGTGTCCGACTACGTTTATCCATTCCGCTATACGCAGATAAGTATTTGCTGGGAGGGGGACGTATCCGTTATATCCGTCGCTTCTGCGAAGAAACATATTCATCATGTTACGGTCGTGTTCGTCCTCCGTCTGTGTGAAGTCGTTAGATTCAAGGCGTTCAAAGCTAAGAGCAGAGTTCACAAAACGTGGGTGAAATGAGAAAGCGCTGTACATAATGCGGGAGACGGTTTTAATCTCAAGAGTATCTTTATAAGACAGCATCAAAACGGACGGAGCTTCGATCCTCAAAGATTTTCCGTTGAGGATCATCTCGGATTTTCCCTATGACACTAAAACCAAAGTCACTCTGTCATCCTGTATGATGTCGGAGAAATTTTTACACTCCTCAAATTCTATGGGAACGGTTCTTTCCCTGTGTCTGTCTGCTTGCGGCATATTCTCGTTTCCTTTACGTTTGAAAATGTATAGTTTTATATTTGATATACTTCATTGTAACACAGCAATAAAAATATTACAATAGTTTCATAGAAAACTATACTCGTACCAAGCATCGATTTGTTAATAAAAAGGAGTGCCAGAAAATGAAGAAAAGTCCTACTTGCAAACGGATCAGAGATTATTTTTTTAACTCATGGTTTCCGGTTTTGAGTTTGATCATTTGCGTTATTAATATTGCGAAAATACAGACGTTGCAAACTTCAGAACTGTTATTTGCAATTATTATTCTTTGCATAGCATCACTTATCACTATATGTCGATCAAAAACACTCGAAAGATTACAGAGAATATATTCGGAGCAGGTATCTCTTAATATGTTGTTTGTTATGAGATATATTTGCGGGATTTTGGCAATCGTATATTCGTTTGCTTTAGTCGGTTATAATTAAAACATTGAAAGACATTCCAATGTTAAGTATGAAAAATGTAATACTATGTTAAAAGAAAGAGGCACAATATGGATACTAAAAGACATTTTTCAATGCTGTACGTCAAGTACGTAATCAAATCTCCCCTGTTGTTCTATTTGTTTTTAGCGCTTGGGGTAATACTTTTCATCGTATTGACGGATGACCTTAGGATCAGTGAGGCTATACTTGAGGATATGGCAAACGGGGGGAGAACGTGAAAAAGTTAAATTATTTTACGGCAATTGGATTTCTGTGGAAGTACATACGGCGCCACGTCAGACATTTCATTCGTTTTTACCTTGGCTGGGTCTTCGATCTTGTGTTATCGGTAACCATGCCGGTGATGTTCGGTAAAATGATAGATATGATTGTATATTGGTATCCACAAAGGGTAAGTTCGTTCTTGAGTATCAGTCTTTCGGTGGCACTGCTTTCAGTTTTCTCATGTGTACTGTATTTCTTCATTTATGCTCAGCATCATTATCTTATGAATATGTATACCTTCGACATCAAGAGGGATCTGTATAAGCATATTCAGCGCTCGGATGCGGAATATCTGGCGGACGTGTCCACGGGGGATATGATCGCTTCTGTAAGCGGTTACTCATCTGAATGTATGCATTTCGTTATCAGAAATATTATCCACTTTTCAAACGGAATATTTAAGATGATAATACTAACCGTGTACCTGTTTACAATATCACCTGCGACCGGTTTGTTTGTGATGACGGCGGCACCTGTGTCTGTACTCATCACAACAAAATTCGGCAAGAAACAAAGGGAGTATGGTGACAGACAACGGGAGCATTACGGCGGATACGTAAGCAGGATATATGAGATTTTGGCATCCTTGCGTGAGATAAGAATGAACGGCGCCGTGAAAAAAGCGGAGAATGAATTTGAAGAGAGACATTCGAAGTTGTTCCGTGTGAATATAGAAAGCGGGAGATCGTCCATGACAGCCGGTCATATAATGTCGCTTATTGCATTAATGGTTGAACTGTCGATATATACTTTCGCGGCATTTCTTGCGAAAAACGGCAGAATCAGCGTGGGGGAGTTGACGGTCATACTTACTTTTTACGGTATGCTTATGAATCAGATAAGAAGGACGTCCGGTTCTTTTCTTGATGCACAGAACAGAGTATCATATATCCAAAAAATCTACGAATATATGAACTCTCCCGTGGAGAACGAGGAGGGTAGACATCATGACCTTGTTGTGACAAACGGTGAGGTAGTGTTTAAAGACGTCAACTTCTCTTATAAAAGAGGTGACCGTGTGCTTGATCATTTTGATTTAAAACTTTCAGGTGGAGAAAGAACGGCACTCGTCGGGAAGAGCGGATGCGGTAAATCAACAGTAGCATTTATGCTGACCGGTTTCTATACTCCGCGGAGGGGTGAGATTATTATAGACGGTCAAAAATTGCGTGAGTGTACGCTGTCATCCATAAGGCGAAACATCGGCCTTGTAGCACAGGACGTTTTGATATTTGAGGGGACACTCAGGTATAACGTAAGCCTCGGGAATCCGACGGCAACGGCTGAGGAGGTAGTATCAGCTTGCCGACACGCAGGTCTGTGGGATTTCATTGAAACCTTGCCCGACGGACTTGACACGGTACTCGGTTCGGAAGGGGTAGGACTGTCGGGCGGACAGAAGCAGAGGGTGGCAATAGCGAGGATATATCTTAAAGACCCGAAGATCATTATATTTGACGAGGCGACCTCATCTCTTGACAGCGAAACGGAGAAATATATCCATGAAGCATGGAGAGGAGTACTTGCAGGACGGACCTACATAGTAATCGCGCACAGACACAGTTCAGTTATGTTGTGCGAGAGGGTGGCTGTCATGGAGAATGGGATGATATGTGAAGTCGGTGACCCCGGGGAAATGGAGAAGCACAGTAAGAGATTCAGAGAGTTGTTTGCGCTGAATAAGGTGGAGTAGATGTATGTTTAAAAGTATGTATAAGAATATCAGATACAGAATGAAGATACTGTCATCCCTTAAACCTTACTACCGCGGTATATACAAATTTTGGGTAATGAGTTTTGCAGTGTCGCTTTTGTCAATGGCAGCGGGACTTATAACGCCGCAGTTTTACAGGGTGTTTATTGACGAAGTAATAATCTGCGGTAAGTTTTCCCTGATGCTTACGGTCACAGTCGGATATTTGGGAGCTTATGTGTTAAATATTATTTTAGACCATGTGAGTTTTTATGCTGAGCATCGCTTGAATGACACTCTCTTATACAGGGTTAAACGTAGAGTCTGGAATGGCTTTTTTCGTCTGCCGTTTACTGCATATGAAAACGTCAGTATCGGTGAATTGAAGACCCGTCTCGAAGACGATACCTCTCGTGTGACAAGCTTCACGGGATCACAGAGCATCGGATACGTTACTGCGCTTCTTTCTATGTTACTGAACTGTGGTATACTGTTCCTTATAGATGTAAGACTTGCGGTATATTCAATGGCAGTAATACCGTTGACGTTCATTCCGGACGGAGCCCTCAGTAAAAGGGAGGAGGTACTTAACGAATCCAATCGAAAAAATGATGAAAGCATGGCGTCTCATTTACACGAATCTATAAGAGGATGGCGTGAGGTCAAGGCTTTGGGGCTTTATAAAAAACAGGAAAGACAGCTCGTGAAGCATCTAAAGAATTACGCCATGTATTTTGCAGTGTGGATAAACTATTGGACTGCAAGGACGCTGATCATTCCAAAGTTGAAAAACGACGTGTTGATGAGGTTTGGCCTGTACTTTTTCGGGGGTCTCCTTGTTATAAAAGGAGAGCTTGAGGTAGGAGAGCTTTTGGTGTTTATTACGTATTACGGTAACCTTTCTGGTGCTGTGGGTAGTCTGTCGGGAACGGATGCGGCGCTCATATCGGAAAAAACGTATACGGACAGACTTATGAAGTCCCTTAAGGAAGCGGATGAAAGCGAGGCGAGAGACGGGGTCAAACCGGGATACGACAGAACGGTAAGACTTGAAAACGTCAGCTTTGCTTATTCGCAAGAAACGGGGGACGTTATAAGGAACTTCAGCCTTACTGTCAAGCGCGGAGAACGGGTTGCCATCGTGGGAAAAAGCGGTGCGGGAAAAACTACCGTACTGAAGCTGATATGCGGGATGATAACGCCCCGCGAAGGGCGGGTAACGTTTTCGGGGGTGGACGTTAAGGAAATTGACCTTGCCTCCATGCACAGCAGAATAGGTTACGTTATGCAGGATAGCACGCTTTTCAACACGACCATCAGAGAAAACCTCATGTACGTAAAGGAAAACGCGACGGAAGAGGAACTGAATGACGCCCTTTCGAATGCTAACGTCCGTGAGTTTGTGGATTCTCTGCCCGACGGACTTGATACCGTTATAGGTGAGAGGGGAATCAAGCTTTCGGGAGGACAGCGTCAAAGGATAGTTTTGGCGAGACTTTTTTTGAGAGACGTTGACGTTTTTATATTCGATGAGGCGACAAGCGCACTTGATCAGTACAGTGAAAATATGATACAAAAGGTCATAAGCAGTATAGGTAGGGATAAGACCGTGATAGTTGTGGCGCACAGGGAATCATCCGTGAGTTTTTGTGACAGACGCGTATATCTGTAGAACAAAAAAAGTCTCGTCTTACAAAGACGAAACATCAAAAAACGGAAATCTGCAGAGTTTTCTCAGATTTCCGCTTTTATTCGATTTTCTTCATTACAGCGGCATACAAACCGTCAAATAAATATGCTTAAGAATCCGAGAATACCATAGCTTGCAAGGGTCATGATAGCTCCTGCGAGAAGGACACCTGCAAATATGGAGGGGAGGGAATACTTCATTCTCATGCCGAAAAGTGCGGCGATAAGGGCGCCTGTCCATGCACCTGTGCCGGGAAGGGGAATGCCTACGAATATCATAAGTGCTACGCCTTCGGACTTCTGGAATTTTGCGGAATGCTTGTTTGCCTTTTCTTCAAGCCAAAGTGCGATCTTTGAGAAAAACTCGGGGCCATTTTTCATCCAGTTAAGTATAGACTTTATAAAAAGAAGGATAAACGGAACGGGAAGCATATTTCCGATGACCGAAACTATATAGCATTGCCACCAGGGAAGTACGTCACCTTGCGCAATATTAAATATTTCCGAGATCCATTCGATCTCCGAAATACCGGCGCCCAAGGGGATAGCACCGCGAAGTTCAATGATCGGGAGCATGGAACAGAGGAAAACGATAAGCAGCGTTTTGTATTTCATATTAATCTCCGGAAAAATATTTTGATTGTTTTGGTTATGTGTTAGATGTGTGTTTTACTTCTTCTTGAAGGCTGAGAGATGCTTTTTCGTTCCGTCGGGATACTGTACTTTCGTGTTGTCAAGGATACCCTTGACTCCCGCGCGGAATTCCTTCAGATATTCTTGTCTGAGGACGCGGCGCTCCTCTTCCTCCTCGGGGGTAAGTCCCACGGACTTTGCTTTCGCCGCAAGCTCGTTTATTCTTTTAAGGTGTGAGTTTTCCATTAGTTTTCTCCTCGGTTTTTTCTAAGGGTCATATAATCTTCAAGTATCAGCTGAGCAGACAGCTCGTCCACATGCTTTTTGTGCTGACGGCTGTCAAGACCTGACATCGAGAGAAAATTGTGTGCGCTGACCGTGGTCAGTCTTTCGTCATAGAGCACGGTCTTAATACCGGTCAGCTTTTCAAGCTCTGCGGCAAAGTCACGGCACTTGGCACTTCTCGGACCTTCCGAACCGTTCATGTTTACGGGATTACCGACGACGATCAGCTCAGCGCCGAGTTCGCGGGCTTTTGCCGCAGTACCATCAAGAGCTTTTTTGAAGCCGCCGTTTACACAGCCTGCCCGGCTTGCCATCATTTCAAATTTATCGCATATGGCAAGTCCCGTACGGGCATCGCCGAAGTCTACTCCTAATATTATCATTTTTATGACCATGCCTTTCTTTGATCTGTGATGATTTTGCAAGTTGTAAACTGCTTACAAAATGTCGGGACTTTTGTCGAGGGGCACAAACGGTACTGAAACAGCGTTACACAAGTTTTTGGCTTTACACAGTTTGCTTAATTATGTACACCTGTCAGCTGTTTGCGTCAGCTTCTGCCTTTGCTCTGGCATCGGTGATGGGCTTTATTTTTTCCCGTGTGTTGTTTTTCTTGTCACGGAAGTCGAGAACCTCCTGGAGAGTGGGTATGGAGGTGGATGCTCCTGCACGGGTAACGGAGATAGCAGCCGCCATGTTTGCCATGCGGATAGCGGAGTGGATGTTTCCGTTTTGTACGTAGGAGTAAGTCATAACTGCGGTGAACACGTCGCCTGCCGCCGTGGTGTCCACGGGGATGACGTTCTCGGAGGGGTATACGAAATATTCCTTGCCGTCGAACATGAACGCTCCGCGGTCGCCCATCTTTATGACGATATATTTTGCGGAAACCATGTTGCGCAGACGGATAGCAGCTCTGAGGGCGGATTCCTCGTTTTCGGGAGAGATACCCGTATAGATCCGACATTCGCTTTCGTTGGGGGAGAATATTTCAACCTTTCCGAGCTTGTCGAGAGGATAGTCGCATCTTGCGGGGGCGGCATCAACAAACACGGGGATGCCCTTCTCGGCTGCAAGGCGGCACGCCTCGATAACTGCTTCGTCACAGATCTCAAACTGGAGATATACGGCATCGGGATAACAGGTGAAGGCGTCCTCAAGATCAGCGGCGGTTATGTGGTCGTTGGCACCGGGGAATACGGTGATGCGGTTTTTTCCGCCTTTTTCAACTACTATGGATGCAAGGCCCGTGGGGTGCTCACGGTCTTCGATCATAAATCGGGTATCGATTCCCACTGAATTATAGAGACTCTTCAGTTTTGCACCGTTGGAATCGGCACCTACCTTACATACAAAAACGCAATCTGCGCCGAATTTGGCAAATGCAAGAGCGCTGTTTGCACCTTTCCCTCCGGGAACGTATGCATATGAGCCTCCCTTTTCTACGATGGTCTCGCCCGGGAAGGGGAGGTGGTCAACGTTTTGAACGAAGTCAATATTTGCACTGCTGATAACGAGAATTTTCTTTTTCATTTATGAAAACCGTACCTTTCATCTGACAGAATAGATTTTATAATGACACACTATACCATTTTATAATATTGTACCACAGATCACGGTAAAAATCAATAGCATAAAGCTCTTGCAAAGATATAGAAATTCACCGGGAAAATTGCCGGATAAATCGTCCGAACCAAATTTTCAGATAAGCGACAGAAAAATAAGGTACCGGAAACGGCACCTTATAGGAGTGATATATGAATGGGGATTTATAGATTAATAGTTGTCGCTTTCAAACTCGTCTTTGCTGACACCGCATACGGGACACTCGAAATCGTCGGGGAGATCATCCCACATGGTATCGGGTTCAATTCCGTTATCGGGATCGCCGAGATCTTCGTCATATGTGTAACCGCAAATGATGCAAACGTACTTCATATAAATCGCGTTCTCCTTATTATTATCAGTATTTGCAGGGGATTTTTTTCCTGCGGTACATATTATAGCATAACAGGGTCTTGTATGCAATAATCAAAAGGTAAAATAAAGGACCAATCTTTAAGATTTTATCATGCACATTGACAAAAAAGCAGGAGTGTATCTGGCAATACGAAATTACATGGCAAAACACACAAAATAAATATAAAATAAAGATAAATAATGTTGAAAATACCATATTGACAAATTGGGCTTTTTGAAGTATAATAATAAGGCATTCAGTGAGAGCTGAGTCAATCAATAGTTGGTGTTATTAACGCAGAGGGTCCACCTGTACCCATTCCGAACACAGAAGTTAAGCTCTGTCGTGCCGACAATACTTGCATGGCGACGTGCCGGGAAGATAGGTAGATGCCAACACACAATGGGTGCCCGCAACAGCGGGTGCTTTTTTTGTGTTTTTTTGCATATTTTGTGCGGCACTTCGGTGTTATCATGCGAAGTGTCAATCACTTTGAGTCAGTACTACTTTTGACTTAATTAAGAACCCCTTATAACCTGATAAAACAAGAGACCTGCGGCAGATGCCGCAGGTCTCTTGTTATCAGTCTTCAAGGATCCCCATCATATCGGGTACTTCCATAATAGCTTTCTTTTCGAAACGGGACTCGATCGTAACCTCGCGCCTTTCCTTGCCGCTGGTAAGGAGTCCCTCCATGATCTCGAGAACGTGGAAGGTCATATCTGAGCAAGCTCTGTACTTTCTGCCCGTGGTGAGTGCCTTTGCCATGTCGGCAAGACCGAGCGTACGGCTGTTGTCCTTGTAGCGGAAGGTGAGAGGTACCTCGCGGATCTCACCGTCCTCGGGGCGGTACAGCTTGACGGGGCCGTCGAAGCAGTTGGGGTCCGGTACGTACAGAGTACCCTTGGTACCGTAGATCTCGATGGCGTTGCGCCAGATGTAGGTGTCAAATGAAGTGATGAGTGTTGCAACAGCACCTGAATCGAATCTGAGCGTGCCTACGATATGTGTGTCCACGTCAACGTCGATGATCTCGCCGAAGTGAGGAGTGCTTGTAATGGTGCGCTTGTCGTAAGCTCTCTTGGTCATGGAATATACGGAGTCCACATTGCCGATGAGATTAACGAGTGCCGTGATATAGTAGGGACCCATATCAAAGAGGGGACCGCCGCCGTGCTTGTAGTAGAACTCCGGATCGGGATGCCATGTTTCATGACCGTGGCAGAGCATCTGAGCGTTTGCTCCGATTACCTCACCAATGTATCCGTCCTCGATGAGCTTACGGCAGGTCTGTATGCCCGCACCCATAAAGGTGTCGGGAGCTCCGCCTACCATGAGTCCCTTCTCCTTTGCGAGAGCCATGATCTGACGGCCCTCATCCAGTGTTGCCGCAAGGGGCTTTTCGGAGTATACGTGCTTGCCAGCGTTAAGGGCAGCCATTGTAACGTCGAAGTGCTCATAGGGACGGGTGATGTTGAGAACGATATCCACTTCAGGATCTGCGAAGAGCTCGTACATATCGTTGTAAAGCTTGGGAATGTTGTAAAGCTCGACCGCTTTCTCTGCTCTTTCTCTGATGAGGTCGCACACGCCGATGATCTCGACTTCCTTGAAAAGGTTCGTGATATTCTCAAGATATATGCTGCTGATGGCGCCGACGCCGACAAAACCGATCTTTATTTTTTTCATATTTATGACCTATCCTTTCTTTGATATGAGTTTGTTTATCAGAAGTTCTTTGTATCCGTGAGGAAACGGTCAACGGTCAGGCCGTGCTCCTTGGCATAGTCTCTGCCGCCGGATGCCCAGATCATACCGCGGCGCATAAGCTCCTGTGCCTCGGGGGCTTCGTCAAATACGCAGTCCTGATGTCCGAGAGAAAGGTAGAACACACGTCCGAGTCCCCAATACTTCGTCCACATAACGGGCATATCAACGGGCTTGTTGGAAATGTGGTAATATTTCGCTACGGGGAAGCGAGTTGTTGCAAGGACCTCAATGGCGGGGTCAACGTGTACGTAGTACTGCTCGCTTGTCACCTTGAAGCTCATGGGCATACCCTCGGTAAGGGGACTTGAGCCGGGTATCACGTCAACGGTATATTCAACAAATCCGCCGGGGTGGCTTACCCACTGTCCGCCGCAGATGAACTGCCATTCGGTATTGTCACGGAATGCGTCGCACATACCGCCGTGGCATCCTGCAAGACCCATACCCTCACCGATAACGGTGGATAGGTTTCCCGTAGCTCCCTCGGGAAGCTTGTCGCAGGTGCAGAAGGGCATGAAAAGATCGTATTCGCGGAGCTTGTCAATGTCGAGGAGGATATCGTATGTGTCGAAAACGTCAACCTCGTATCCCTCGTTTCTCATAATACGTGAAAAGCGCTCTGCCTGTTGAACGGGCTCGTGACCTGTCCAACCGCCTGTTACCATAAGTACCTTTTTCATGATGGTTTTCTCCTTATTTTATAAAATCACATTTTTGCAAGCTCACCGAAATCTTCCTTCAGGTGGCTGTAAAGGTTTTTGTAGATGGAATAATATTTGCCGTATTCCTCGTGCTTTCCGTCATCGGGCTCTGCGGTGTCGCGGATGCCGACGATACTGTCGCACGCCTCGGCAACGGTAGGATAAAGCTTTGCGCCAACCATAGCAAGGATGGCTGCACCGAGGGCAGGTCCCTCGTCAGACTCGATGCGCTTACAGGGCACGCCGTATACGTCTGCGAGCATCTGTCTCCAGAGAGCGCTCTTGCCGCCTCCTCCGCAAACTCTCATGTCGGAAACGTCCGCGCCCATTCCGCGGAGCACTCCGAGAGAGTCCATCTGGGAGTAGCACACGCCCTCCATTACAGCACGGATCATATCACCTCGCGTGTGCATTGCGGACAAGCCGACGAAAGCGCCGCGGGCGTTGGGATCAAGGTGAGGTGTTCTCTCGCCCATGAGGTAGGGCATATAGAGAAGCCTGTTTGCGCCTATGGGAGATTTTTCTGCCTCAGCATCCATCACGACGTAGGGGTCAACACCCTTGTTTGCAGCCGCATTAACCTCTGCGGTACAAACGGTGTCGCGGAGCCATCTGAGTGACAGTCCCGCTGCTTGGGTAACGCCCATTACGTGCCATGCACCGGGTACGGCACAGCAGAAGGTGTGAACTCTTCCCTTAGGATCAATACTGATGTTGTCGGTATGTGCGAATACCACTCCCGACGTACCGATGGTTGTAAATGCCGTGCCGTCACGGACGACACCTTCACCTATAGCAGCGGAGGCATTGTCTCCGGCACCTGCTACGACGGGGGTACCGGGAAGAAGTCCCGTAAGCTTTGCGGCTTCTTCCGTTACGTAACCGGATACTTCACAGGATTCGTAAAGCTTTCCGAGAAGGCCCATGTCAATGCCGAGCTTTTCGCATACCTCAGGGGACCAGCATCTGTGAGGCACGTCCATAAGCTGCATTCCGGAAGCGTCGGAAACGTCGGATGCGGCTTCGCCGGTCAGCATGAATCTTACGTAATCCTTTGGCAGAAGTATATATCTGCATTTTTCGTATATTTCAGGCTCGTGGCGCTTTACCCACATGATCTTTGATGCGGTAAAGCCCGTGAGTGCGGGGTTGGCGGTGATCTCAATGAGGCGCTCGCGTCCTACAAGCTCTTCGATCAGTTCGCACTCTTCTGCGGTGCGTCCGTCGCACCATATGATGGAACGTCTGAGGACGCGTCCCTTCTCGTCAAGCATGACGAGTCCGTGCATCTGTCCCGAGAGACCCACAGCGGCAACGTCAGAGGGAGCGACACCGCTTTCCTTCATGACCTCGGAAACACTCTGCCACGACGCCTGCCACCAATCGGAGGGTTCCTGCTCAGCCCAGCCGTTTCGCGGCTGATAGAGAGGGTACTCCACCGTATGGGAGGCGATCTTTTTTCCGTTTATATCGAACATTACGGTTTTCGTTCCCGAAGTGCCGATGTCGATGCCTATTGTATATTTCATGAATAACTCCATTCAGCCTGAGGCTTAAGAAATAAAGTAACTATACTTTGGAGAGCAAACATCTATTTGTGCAATTGCCTTAAAACAGGATGCTGTTGAAGATGTTCTCAAGGTATTCCTGTCTGCCGCTGGCGTTGGTCTTGACGTCACCCATATCAAGTGCGTGCTTTTCAAGCTCTTCGATGGTAACATTGCGGTCAGCGATCTTCTTGCCGATGCCGTCGTTATAGCTTGCGTAACGGTTCTTTACGAATTCATCAAGTCTGCCGTCCTCGATGATTTTAACTGCCATTCTGAGACCGAGGGCGAAGGCATCCATACCGGCGATGTGAGCGTATGCCGTGTCTTCCCAGGTGTTGGAGCCACGTCGAGCCTTTGCGTCGAAGTTGAGTCCCCCGTTGGTGAAGCCGCCTGCACGGAGAACCTCAAGCATACAGGTGGTGGTGTCGTAAACGTTGGTGGGGAACTGGTCGGTGTCCCAGCCGAGGAGCATATCGCCCTGGTTGGCATCAATGGAACCGAAGAATCCGTTTACTCTTGCGAATGCAAGCTCGTGAGCGAAGGTGTGACCTGCGAGAGTTGCATGATTGGCTTCGATGTTAAGCTTGAAGTCACGGCTCAGACCGTGAGCATTGAGAAAACCGATAACGGTTGCCGCATCAAAATCGTACTGATGCTTGGTGGGCTCCTTGGGCTTGGGTTCTATGTAATAGTCACCCTCGAATCCGATGCTTCTTCCGTAGCTGCTGGTGAGCTTCAGAAGGTAAGCCATATTTTCAAGCTCCAGACCCATGTCTGTGTTGAGAAGGGTCTCATATCCTTCTCTGCCGCCCCAGTAAACATAGCCGTTACCGCCGAGCTTTACGGTAACCTCGATAGCCTTCTTGATCTGAGCTGCCGCATACGCGAAAACGTCGGCATTGGGAGAGGTACCTGCACCGTGCATATATCTGGGATTGTTGAAGCAGTTTGCCGTACCCCAGAGAAGCTTCTTGCCGTGTTCTTTCATAAGATCTGCAATAAGGTCGGTGATCTCGTCGAGACGTGCGTTACTTTCGGCAAGATCCTTACCCTCGGGAGCAATGTCACGGTCATGGAAGCAGAAGTAATCAATGGCGAGCTTGTCCATGAATTCAAATGCAGCATATGCCTTATTACGTGCAAGTTCCATTTCGTCTGCGGCATTAAGAGACTTATCGTGAGTACCTACGCCGAACATATCACTTCCTTCAGCGCACATGGTGTGCCAATAAGCCATGGCAAACTTGAGATGATCACGCATCTTTTTGCCTGCGATTACCTCATCGGGATTGTAGAAGCGGAAAGCCATGGGATTTGTTGAAGCGGGTCCCTCGTATTTTACGTAAGGAATATCGGGGAAAAATTCTTTCATTATAAATATTAACTCCTTTCAGAATAATAAAAAACATATTGTATAAAAAAACAGCTATCTATGATATATTATAATATATTACAGTTGAAATTTCTCGCCAAAAGTGGTATAATTTATAGACAAAATTTGCGTTTTTTGAGGTGTACCATGTTTTATGAGCTTGATCATCCCATTGTTTCCGACTATTTTTTCGTCGGAATGGGGAGAGATTTTAATTTTCCCGCACATATCCACCATTGCTATGAGATAGTTTTTGTGACGTCCGGCGAGATGATAGTAACAGTCGGCGGTGTAGATTATACGCTCAGGGAAAGAGATGCGATCCTGATCTTTTCAAATCAGATCCATTCCATGCGTACCCCCGAGAGGAGTACTCATAAGCTTTTTGTATTTGCCCCCAATCTTATCAGTGCGTATACGGGAATGATCGGAGAAAAGGTACCGAAAAACTGTCTTTATCATCTTGATGACGTGTGTTATAAAATGAATATGAAAGCAGACGTCGGAGAGGGGCTTTTTGAGGTCAAGTCCATGCTGTACTATAATTGTGCGATATTCCATGCAAACACTGAGTATACAGACGCTGAAACTGATTCTAAGTCCCTTATTTACCGTATTCTCATGTTTATTCAACAGAACTACGGCAAAAACTGTACTCTTGACGATCTGTCGAAAAGTACAGGCTACGATTACTCATATCTGTCAAGATATTTTAAGCGTATCGTAGGAATGTCATTCAACGATTACGTGAACAGCGTGCGCATCAGCCATGCCTGCTACCTGCTTACAAACACGGATTATAATATTCTATCAGTATGCACGGAGTGCGGATTCAAGTCACTCAGAAGCCTTAACCGAAATTTCAAGGAGCAGTTGGGTGAGTCACCCAGTGAATACAGACGGGCAAGGATCGGAGCTGAAATGTCGGAAAGATTTTCCGTGAGGCTTGACAGGGGACTGAAATATATGGATATTGATGAGGTAAATGTTCAGACTTAATTCTTATGTATGCCGGTCTGTATTGACAGACGGCAGAGGAATGTGATATAATAAAAGTGCAGGGGTGCTTTTCACTTATGTGATGGCTGAGACGTCTCAGTGACGAACCCTTTAAACCTGATACGGTTAATACCGGCGTAGGGAGCGTAAAAATACATATAGAAAACGCTCTCCTTATATAGTCAGGCTATAGAGGAGAGCTTTTTTGTGGGCAGTTATGCCTGAGATGTGACGGGAGGCAATTATGAAAAAGACACGTATACTTAACATTTGCGAATGCTCCGTTTTACTTTCACTTTCGGTTGTGCTCAGCTTTATCGTGATCTACCGTATGCCCATGGGCGGAGGAGTTACACTTTTGTCCATGCTTCCCGTGATGATAGCGGCGCTGAAGCATGGAACGGGGTATGGTGTTGTAACAGCGTTTATGTTTTCCATGGTTCAGCTGATACAGGGAATTGTTGGCGGAGGCGTGTTTTCCATGAGCATGAACTGGCACACGGTGGTGATATGTATACTCTTTGACTATATCGTGCCCTTTACCGCCCTCGGCTTTGCAGGACTTGCAAGGTCAAAGAACGGAGTACTTGACAGAGTGAGGATAAACGTCGTCTTTGCTTCAATTATGATCATCAGATTCGCGTGCCATTATATCACGGGGGTCGTGATATGGGGACAATGGGCACCGGATGGTATGGGAAGTTATCTTTATTCATTAATATATAACGTACAGTATATGGTACCCGAGCTGATTCTGACGCTGATTGCATCAAACCTTATACTGTCGGTCAAGGGGATCGAAAGGTATCTGAAGCCTGCCCCTTGATGTGGGGAAGGTTAATGCCGATAACAAAGCGGGTTACTGACAAGTAATGCGTATTAATATCGTAGGGGATGGCGCTCTCGACATCCCGTTACGTTGGGTTAAGACTCTATCAGAAAAAACGGAACTGTGAGGAGAGGTCCTTCACATCCCCATAGGATGACACATGGGAATAATAAAGTTATATAATTTATCTCTTGACAAAATAATCTCACGATGTTATACTATTAGAAAGGCTTTGACGGAAAGTAGTAGAGGAAATTCAGGTCTTCCAGAGAGTGGCGGATGGTGTGAACGCCGCAGACAGTGAGCTTTGAAGTCGTTCCTGAGCCGCGCGGGTGAAAATAGTAGTCCGCACCGTGGCTTTCACGTTACGAAAGGATAAAGCTGCATGCCTCGCGCGTGAAGTCAGGTGGTACCGCGCCCTTTTGCGTCCTGACGTCACGGGCGTTTTTTATTTTTGGTGAAGGGATTAAAAATATGACCCAGATAATTGCAGTTTCAGGAGCATCCGGATCGGGAAAAACTACGTTTGCCAAGGCCCTTTTATCCTTTTACGAGGGAAAAGGATTACGTGTCGGCTATATTTCTTCGGACAGCTTTTTCAGGAAGGAACTTCCCGTCATGGTGTCACCGGCAGATGGATGTGAATATCTCGATTGGAACCATCCCACGTCAATAGATTCAAAAGTGTTCATTACTGCAGTCAAGGATGCACGTGAAAACGGAAAATATGATTACGTTATAACAGAAGGTGTAAATATTTTCTGTTATGAAGAGCTCCGAGATATCTCAGATGTGAAAATATTTATTGACGCATCTCCTGAAATGCGTATATTCAGACGTATTTCTCGAAACACGGTATTGATGGGACAGACAGTAGAATATATCGGCGAATATTATTTGAAGTGTGCAAGATACCGTGAAGCGGAATTTTCTCTCGCCTCCTCCGTTCATGCGGATATTCACGTAGAAAATGAGTGGGGATTTGATGTAGAAAAGGAAAGTCTGCGAATTGCTGAATATCTTGGTTGAGCCTATATACGGGACGTCGAGGACGTCGTCCCCTACGAAAAACGGTCCCTCATCGTGCGAGTATTCGCACGAGACAGAGAAACGTTATCTTTCTCTGTGATAAGGCAAGGATGTGAGGCGAAGCCGAGAAAACTTCAAGCCGTTAGCCTTTGCCATAAAGGCAAAGGGAGATGGTTTCTCACTTCAGCCTAAGCCAAAACAGAATGGCTATAAGCCAAACGAGGTGCTATATCTTTTAGCTTCATAGTAGCCGCAATGTCGCACAAGTCATTCGTGCAGTTCGGAGATCCTTCGTCGCATACTGCGTGTGCGCCTCAAGGATGACACGGGCAGAGTTGGTTTTATAGCCGCAGTGTCACACAAGTCATCCGTGCAGTGGGCGGGAGGATGATATCCTCCCCTACAAAAAAACCGGACGTTTTGACCATAGCCGCGATGTCACACGCCGCGTGTGATGATCCACAAAAAACTACGTTATCCCAATCGGGGGTCCCAGGCGGGGATCCCCCACGATAAACATACACAAAAAACACCGAAAGGAAGATATAAAATGAAAAAAGAACTGGCAAAAACTTATAACCCTGCCGAGTTTGAGGAGAGGATATACTCCTCTTGGGTTAAGGACGGCTGCTTTGCTCCCTCCGGTAAGGACGGAGCAGATCACTTCACCATCGTTATTCCCCCTCCGAATATCACAGGTCAGCTTCA
>CAYYRY010000015.1:0-17545 GCA_964474245.1 uncultured Ruminococcus sp.
GTCTTTGTTTCTATGCCTTCTGTTCCCGGAGAGATGTTTGTTTATTTCAAACTTACGTTTCCTTTATTATATTAATGTGTACATACTATTATATAAGCTTTTTATTAATAAATCAAGTGCGTGACAATTAATTTCCGTATTTCCTCAAGGAATTATTAGGAAATATTTACATAAGGTTCAAAATGGACTGTCTTTCGACAGCCCATTAGAAATTGATTAATCTTCAAAACTGATCTCATTTTTCCTCTGAGGGACTTACTTAAGATTCCTTGTCGGGGTCGTCGGTAGGTTCAATCCTGAGAATAACGACTTCGCCGTAATCGTTACCCTCTACGGAAAGAAGCACTACGTATCCTCAGTCGCTATAATTAACTACCGCAATAAACTCAAATTGTAAAATCTCACCGTTTTCGCCCGTCAGTTAGAGGATATTGCTAAGATCAACCATGTATTAATCTGCGTGTATGTCAGAAATAGACTTAAGCCTTGTCTCTGGAACCGCAGAAATCGATCTTCTCAAGACAAAGTGCCTTGACAGCTTCTCTTGCAGCACCCATGTACTTCTTGGGATCGATAACGCTCTCGTCCTTCAGTACCTCACGAACTGCCTTTGTAGCAGCGGCGCGAAGCTCTGTAGCATAGTTTACCTTTGCCATGCCGAGGGAAATGGAACGCTTGACGCTTGCCTCGGGAACGCCGGACCCACCGTGGAGGACCAAGGGAGCCTCTACTACGTCGCGGATAGCTTCGATTCTGTCAAAGTCGAGCTTAGGCTCGCCCTTGTAGAAGCCGTGTGCTGTACCGATTGCGATAGCGAGAAGGTCAACACCTGTCTTTTCAGCGAATTCCTTTGCCTCGTCAACGTTTGTGTAAATGTCCTCGGAGGAAACGTTGTCCTCCTTGCCGCCTACACATCCAAGTTCAGCCTCAACCGTAACGCCCATGGGCTTTGCGGTTTCTACAACCTGTTTAGTGAGACGGAGGTTCTCCTCAAAGGGGAGCTTGGAGCCGTCAAACATTACAGAGGTATATCCGGAACGGATAGCAACCATTACGTCGTTGAAACTTGTGCAGTGGTCAAGGTGAAGAGCTACGGGAACCTTTGCGTTCTTTGCAAGCTCTTCAACAATTGCGTGAGTCATTGTGGGAACGAAATACTTAACTGTAGGAGATGTGGTCTGGATGATAACGGGAGAGTTTGCCTCTTCAGCCGCCGCTACGATAGCCTGAGCCATTTCCATGTTTTCTGCGTTGAAAGCGGGAACGGCATACCCGCCGGCTTTCGCCTTATTGATCATTTCTTTGCTTGATACAAACATCTGTAAAAAATCCTTTATATTATAATATAATCACTTTTCGCCACGGGCGAAAAATTTCACTTCTCCGAAGGAGAAATTTCACTGCGGTGGCGATTTCACATTCGCGAAGCGAATATTTCAATGTTAATAAGTTGAAGTACCCTTCAACTTATTAACCAACCTGGGGATTTGCCGCGATAAGCTCAGCCACGGTCTTGGGATTGATCTTACCCTCCATGGGACCGAATGCCGCTGTGTTGAGAGATGCTGCACTTGTTGCCTGACGGGTAGCTTCGAGGATGGACTTGCCGTCGATAATACCGCAGAGGAACGCAGCGTCAAAGGAGTCGCCGGCACCGGTTGCGTCAACAGGCTTGATGGGATATATGCCGAAATCGAGTGGCTCTGCGTCTCTTGTGTAGATGGTGCAACCCTTGCTTCCGCGCTTGAGAGCGATTATTTCAAGAACAGGGTTCTCGAAAAGCTTTGCAACGGACTCTTCAACGGTGTCGCACTGTGCCATCATCTTAAGCTCAGCTACGCCGGGCATGAATACGCTGGTCATGGCGAGGATTTCCTTCGGGGTATCAGCACCGCCCATGAGCTCGGGACGGATGTTGGGGTCAAAGGAGATCTTAGCTCCCGCTTCCTTGAATTTCTTAGCTGTCTTTACGATCTCAGCACCGAACTCGTCGCTTGCCATGAGAGAGCATCCCATAACGTGGAAGAAATCAGATGCGGGAACCGTCTCGGGAGCCTTTGCCTTTGCCGCAGGTGTGTTACCTATGTGGAAGATAAACTTTCTCTCACCGTCGGAGAAGTACATTACGAATGCACAGCCTGTGGAGCAGGTGGGGTCTTTGAGAACGAGAGACGTGTCAACACCGTCTGCATTAAGTCTGTCAAGAAGATTCTTACCGAAGTCGTCACATCCGACTCCGCTGATAATACCTGCCTTCTGACCGAGACGAGCCGCAGTATCAATGAATATTGCAGGTGCGCCGCTCGGGTAAGGACCGAGGAATACGCCCGCTTTGTCTAAAGGCTGGTCAACCTTGTCACGCATGATCTCAACGATCATTTCGCCCATTGTCCAAATCATATGTATGTTTCCTTTGATTTTATTTTTTTTGATTATATTTTATCTTTCTCTTCTTTCTTTGGGAAAGAAAGAGGCAAAGAAACTTTAATACTATGGTCGTGCAACTTCGCTGTCAGTAAAGCCCTCTACAGGAAGACACCAATTATGTTGCTTTACGTCAAGCTAAGGGTATCCGCAGGAGAAAACCCATAGTAAAGTTCTTGCGGATCTTTTTTATGGGGGTAAGCGAAGCGTCCCCTAAAAGCAGACCGTTACTCCAAGTATCTTTCTCTTCTTTCTTTGGGAAAGAAAGAAGCAAAGAAACTTTAATACTATGGTCGTGCAACTTCGCTGTCAGTAAAGCCCTCTACAGGAAGACACCAATTATGTTGCTTTACGTCAAGCTAAGGGTATCCGCAGGAGAAAACCCATAGTAAAGTTCTTGCGGATCTTTTTTATGGGGTAAGCGAAGCGTCCCCTAAAAGCAGACCGTCTTACCCAGTCTTCCCTTAAGCCTCGAGGCTGCGGAGGAACTTAACGGATTCGGTCATCATCTCGTCCATCTTAGCGTCATCAGCGCCGCCGGAGAGGTCACGCCATACCTTGATAGCATTACCTACTTCGCCCTTATCAAGAAGGAAGGGCTCCATAACTACCATACCCTTGTAGTTGATATCCTTAAGAGCCTGACCGATCTCAGCCCAGGGCATATTTCTTCCTGTACCAGGGAGCTTGCGGTTTGCTTCGCCAACGTGAACGTGAGCAACCATGTCACCTGCGAGGCGGAAAGCATCGCCGATGTTGTCTTCCTCAATGTTCATGTGGAAGGTGTCGAGAAGGAGCTTAACGGAGTTCTTTCCGACGTCAGCACAGAACTTGAGACCTTCCTCTACTGTGTTGAGGATGCAGGACTCGAATCTGTTAAGGATCTCAAGAGCGATTGTAATACCGAGACGGTCAGCCTCATCACCAACCTGCTTCATACCTTCAACGGCACGTGCCCAGAGAGCTTCCTTGTCGATATCAACGAAATCATAGGGCCAGTGGTTGTAGCAAGCACCGATGAGGATCTTGCAGTCGAGCTTAACCATCTGATTAAGAATGCCGCAGAGGAATTCAACACCTGCTTTTCTTACTTCGGGGTCAGCGCTGGAGATGTCCTTATCCTTGGGAGGGCCGAGGTTTGCAGAGATCTCAAGACCGAGGTCCTTGGCAGTAACACGAAGTGCTTCAAGATCAGCATCACTCATGTTGAGAAGATCACCTGCACCTACCTCAAGGATATCGAGACCGCAAGCCTTTGCCTTCTTGCAAAGCTCAATGTAGTCTACAGACCAGGTTCTGCCCCAGTATGCGAAATGTGTACCGATTCTCATAATAAATTCCTTTCCGCCTTCGTGACGGGCACGAAAAGCCACCGGTATATTGTCCGGGAAAATATTTTATCAACATATATTATATAACATTTAGTGAAATTTTGCAACTTCTATTTATGAACAAGCGTGTTTTTTTGCACATTTTTTTGTTCTTCTCATGTCAAGCACTATTTTTGAACCCCACAACCGCATTACAAAAGCTCTGCCTAAGCAAAACCTTGGCAGAGCCTTGAATCATGTTTATCTGATGGTCTTTCTGATACACTCCATTGCCCTTGCAATGATCGGGTTGGGGCCGAGCTTTTCCATGTAAATGATATCACACCGTCCCTCTTCGCCAAGCGAATATGAACCGTCGCCTCGGATTCTCGGGGCGGTCATAATACTGAGCTCGGAGTATTCGGGACAGTCAAGGATCGCAGGTCCCGCAATATCCCAAAACACGTGCATCCACTCGTCGGGGTTGTCGTTGTAATCACCCTCGTGCTCCGCAGGAAGCTCTCTGAAATACGCGCTTGCAGCATCGTCTCCGGTAAAGCTCTCCCGGAGGAGTGCGCGGTTACCGCGAAGCATCATGGTGCCGTGACCTTCGTCACCGATGGCGGGAGCGAGAATGAAGTTCACCTCGCTGTTGAAGAGATATCTTGCCGCCGTGGTGTCCTGATGGTAGTTGAACTCACCGCCTGCACCGCCGCCCTCCAAGCAGTTACCGCCTACCCAGAGGACACATATGTTATCCTTAATGGAGGGAGCCTTCTTAAGTGCCGAGGCAACGTTGGTTACACCGCCCGTTGCGACGACGTATATGATCTCGTCTGACTCCACGGCGGTATTTATAATAAAGTCCACCGCTTCACTTTCCACGGGAATGACGTCGGGATACCTGTCCTCGTGGTCAGGACTGTCCACACGTGCAGGGCAACCCTTGAGCACGGGGATATCCTCTCTGCCTATGATGCCAAGCAGACGTACGATCTCGCGGTAGCTTCTCATCATGCCTTCCTCAATGCTTGATACCATCTCGGCGTTGAAGAACTGCACCGCGCATATTCCGAGAACTTCGAGCTTGTCACAGCCGATGGCATACGCGATGGCGTACTGGTCGTCGATTTCGTTGCCTGCGTCGCAGTCGAGAATTATCTTCTTTTTTCTGTCTGACTTAACGTCTGCCAGAATTTCACGAATAGTCATGAAAATCTCCATTCTGCCGCCATGCTCCCGAAGGTGCGCGGAGCTTTTTATTTTATGAGAGAATTGATGCCCTTTACCATGTTGTCGAGGATCGCATCCTTGTCGTACTTCTCAACGTAGATGGCACGGGTATTGCCTTCGCCGAAGGCGAATCTGTCGTCGCCCGTAATACGGGGAACATCGACTATTTCAAATTGACAGAGCTCAGGAGTGTGGAGCACTGCGGGAGCCGCTACATCCCAGTAGATGTGCCACCACTTACCAACACCCGTATAGTTTGTGTCGGTGGGATAGTATTCGGGATCGTGCTCGATGGGCAGCTCCTCGCGGAAGTAGTTGCTGGCGGGATCGCGGCGTGGGAAGCTCTTCTCAAGGAATACGCGATCCTCCTTAAGAGTCTGCGTTCCCTTGGTCTTGTCATCACTCATTGCGGGAAGCCACACGAGGGGTACTCCGCAGGTGAACAGATATTTTCCCGAAGCCTTGTCCTGACCGTAGTTATACTCGTCGGCACCGCCGTAATCGAGGGTGTTTGATCCGAGCCAGATAACGCAGATCTTGTCCTTGATGCGGGGAGCTTTTGCGATGGCGGAGGCGATATTGGTAGCCGTACCCGTCACGAGAACGTAAAGGATATCCTCTGCCGCATCTGCCGTGGCGATAATATTGTCAACAGCCTCGCAGTCCTCGGGAATCACCTCAGGGAAGGAGCCGTCAACGGAGGTCTTCAGCGCGTCGGTGCATCCCTTGTACACGGGAACGTTGTCTATGCCGAGAAGCTTCAGCACACGGATGATCTCGCGGTAGCTTTCCATCATTCCCTCGTAACGGTTGGGAACGAGGAGGTCGTTTCTGAAATGAGCACCGCTCATTGAAAGGACCTCAATATTGTCGCAGGAGAGGGCATACGCAAAGGCGTACTGGTCGTCGATCTCGTTGCCTGCGTCTGCATCGAAGATGACTTGCTTTTTTCTGTCTGATCTGATGTCAGCGAGTACCTGTTCAAGTGTCATGTTGATCTCCATTCTGCCGCTTAAGCGGCGACATAATTTTAAGCAGAAATAAACTCTGAGAAATCGTTACGTGCGATTTCTCAGGGCCCCTTGTGCGAGTAACAGCTTTTTAGCTGTTACTCGCTGTCCTCTTTACAGCCTGCGGCTGTGTAAATCTTTTACTTTGCGATAACCTCGTTCATGGTCTCTGCCATAGCGTTAAGTGCCTCTGTGGGAGCGATCTTGTTAAGGATGATTACCTTATGACGGTTGCCGTCGGAGGTGTCGAAGGTATCATCGCCGCGTACACGGGGGATGGTAACGATGTCAAAGGAACAGAGGTCGGGTCTGTCGAATACGGTAACAGCCGCGATATCCCAGAAAATGTGCCACCAATTACCGTCACCGGTATAGTTGGTGTCGTTTCCGAAGTGATCGCCGTCGTGCTCCATGGGAAGATCCTCGCGGAAGAAGCTGCTTGCCTCGTCGGTGCCCTTGAAGCTGTCAGCCAGGAACTGCTTTCCGGTCTTCAGTACCTGTGAGCCCTTGGTGGGGTCATTGCTGTTTGCGGGGATCCATACGAGGTTTACGCCGCAGTTCATGAGATATCTGCCGGCGGTCTGGTCCTGACCGAGGTTGAATTCGCCTGCTCCGCCCCAGTCTACGTGGTTGGAACCCATCCATACTACGCAGATCTTATCCTTGATGGAGGGATCCTTTTCAATGGCGGAGGAGATATTGGTAGCGCATCCCGTTACAACTACGTAAACGATCTCCGTTGACTTCTTTGCTGTGGAAATGATGTAGTCAACAGCTTCGCTGTTTATGGGAGTGACTGTGGGATAACCGATACCGCTGTCATCGGGCTTTGTAACACTGTCTCCGCATCCCTTGTAAACGGGGACGTCCTCGCGGTCAACGAGCTTGAGAACACGCTTCAGCTCATTGTAGCCCTCAAGCATTCCCGCCTCACGGGTGGGAACGAGAGCTGTGTTGAGGAACTGAGACGCGGTAGCACCGATAACATCCATTCTGTCACTGCCGAGGGCATATACGAATGCGTACTGGTCGTCGATCTCGTTACCTGCGTCGGCATCGAAGATGACCTTCTTGACTCTGTCTGACTTAAGGTCCTCAAGGATCTCGTTAATGGTCATGGGCTCGAAGTTTTTAGCCGCGATGAGGTCGTTGATGTGGCTGAACGCCTGGTCGAAGACAGCATCGACGTCAAGATAGTTCATGCAGATGATGTTGTTTCTGCCCTTTTCGTTTTCAGCCATGCTCATGTCATTTCTGATTCTGGGTGCGGTGATGATCTCAAGGTCCATTCCCTCGTTGCACTCGAAGAGAGCAACAGCGGCAAGGTCCCAGAAAATATGCCACCACTCACCCTCGCCGGTGTAGTTGGTGTTGGAGTCGAAATACTCGGGGTCAGTCTCGCGGGGAAGTGTTTCGCGGAAAAGTGTGCTGAGCTCGTCTTCGCCGGGGAATGCAAGCTCGAGGAGCTTCTTGTCGCCGAGGAGCGCGTCTGTACCGCCGCCCTTGGGACCGTCACCGGGAAGCATTACGAAGTTAGCGCCGCTGTTGATAACGAACTGAGCAGCCTTGTAGTCCTGGTGGGTGTTGAATCCGCTTCCGTCACCTGTACCCTGACCGCCGCCGCCCATCCAAACTACGCATATTCTGTCAAGGATGGTGGGATCCTTAAGGATAGCGGAAGCAACGTTGGTGAGAGCGCCTGTTGCAACAACGTAGATAAGCTCGTCGGACTCGTGAGCAGTCTTGATGATGTTGTCGGATGCCTCGCTGGCTACGGGTGAGAAACCGGGAGTCTGCGTGATGGGATCGGGACATCCCTTGTACTGGGGAATGTCTCCGTGACCGATGGCATCAAGGATACGCTTGTTTTCTCTGTATCCTTCCATCATACCCTCCTCGTGTGTGGGAACGAGAGCCGTGTTGAGGAACAGAGTTGCATTTACGGAGAGTATGTCCATGGTCTCGGATGCAACTGCGTATGCGAGAGCGTACTGGTCGTCCATCTCGTTACCGGAGTCGGCGTCGAAGATGACCTTCTTTACTCTGTCGGACTTGATATCTGCAAAGATGTCGTCGAGGGTTACGTCGATCTCCTCAACGAGGTCGTACTTTTCGCAGAAGCGAAGGAATATGGTAGCCATTTCGTTCCTCTGGCTGTTGCCGCGAGGAGCAAGCTGAACTTCGTCGCCGGATGTTCTGCCGCGTACAAAGCCTTGACTAACGCCCCATGCGAGAGCGTCCCACGCCCACTTTGAAACGAGTGAGTAGTCGGGGAACTCTTCGAGATCGCCAACGCCTGTTTTATCGAGGTTCTTGTATTCAACGTATCTGTAGAGCATCGTAACAAGCTCCTGACGGGTTACGTTGCCGTTGGGGTTGAAGGTGGTTGCGGAGGAGCCCTGAACTACGCCGCTGTTATACGCCCAGTCAATGGCAGTCTTGCACCACTTTGCACTAACGTCTGTAAAAGGAGCCTCCTTCTCAACCTCAGGCTCACCCTCAATACGGTAGAGGATGACCGCGATCATAGCTCTTGTGGAAAGGTCTGCAGGCTTGAAGGTGTCTTCCTTGCCCGCGCCGCCCATAATGCCGTAGGTGGATACGTACTCAACCGCGGATTCATACCATGAGCCTGCCTTGACGTCGGTATAGACCTTACTTGAGTCCACGTATTCAACGTTGGTGAGCTTCATGTCCGGGGCCTCTGCCGCAGAAACAACAGCAGGTATGGACATAACCGTCATTACTACTGCGAGAAACAGAGAGATGATTCTCATTTTTGTTCTTTTCATTTTTATTCCTTTCCTCATTTCATATTCACTTAGTTGACGCACACTGTTGTGTTATGAAAATCTACTATAAATATACATCAAAACATTATTGATGTCAACAGAATTTACAAAATATGATTGCGTTTTTTTGTATATTCAAATGTGTCTGCAGAATTAAATCTGCAGTTCTGATGGGAGAATGAATATTTGCCGTTATACTGCACAAAATATTAACGTACCCACAAAGGAAAGGATGGTAGAACAATATGAAGGTATCAATCAAGAAACACAGCTTACACCTCATAATTTCATTTTTGTTAATTATTACATCAACGTGTATGGCGGTCAGCGCCGCAGACAACGGTATTGTAGGTAATCCTGCGGCAGGTGTTGAAGGAAACGCATCAGGGGGAGCAGGCGATATGGCCGGCGACGCTGAAGACATTGTAGACGATGCGGTAAACGGTGCGGAAAACATTGCTACGGATATTGCTGACGGTGTCGGTGACATGGCAGACGATATCTCAGGCACGGAAGACGGCGGAAAGGACAGCACAGGCGGAGGCGGGAATTTCGGTGCCATGGATGATACAGACGGAAACGTTGACAGCAGCGGTGGCGTCATAGACTACACAGAAAAGCCTTCGGAAAACAAAACTCCGGACAACACGGAAATGCCGGATGGGACTACGGATAACAACGGGGACACTACGGATGAAGGGGGCTTCGGCATTATGGGAGTTATCATAGTGCTCGTTATCATAGCCGCCGTTGCCGCACTCGTCATTGCCTTTCTCCCCAAGAGGTAACGTTATGCATATGAAGGTTACGGTTTTGACCGTTTGTGTTATATTATCCGCTTCACTTCTCGTTTCATGTGACAACGAAAAGGGACAACCATCTCCCGAGTTGATGGGAGGTTACCTTGATCTCACGGAGGACGCAGAGGCTTCAGCCGAAGCTTCTGCGGAGTCTTCCGCGGAAACTGACGGTGAAACGTTCTTTGAAAGTGCTGCCGCAGGTACAGATGAGGTGCTGACGGATGACGATATCCTCCTTATCACCCATCTGGTTGCCTGTGAGATGGGGACACGTCCGTATATGACTCAGGTGTGCTTTGCAGCCATGGTGCTGAACCGCATCGGAGACGCGGGATTTCCGCAGGGACCACGGGGAGTGGTATTTGACAGCGGAGACTTTAAGTCTGTCATGTCGGGGGAGGTGAACGGAACTATCCCGGCTTCGTTTACTGCTTCTTCGAAGTATAGGATCGCTTCAAAGGCAGTAAACGAAGCACTTGGAGGTAATGATCCAACGGGCGGTGCGCTGTACTTCGCCACGTCAGACGACATCACATCAGGTATTGCCCCGGCCCATGAATGCGGCGGAGTATTCTTCGGACGTTGAAAATTAGCTTAAACAAAAACGGACCATATGAATATACTAAGTAGTGAGAGTGCGGTTTTGATTCTGCACATCGGAAGTTGATCATAACGGATATGTGAAGCAGAACACTTCACGGAAAGGATTGGGCAACATTGTGAATATCAGGCGAGGCGACATATACTATGCCGATCTGAGTCCCGTAGTGGGAAGTGAACAGGGGGGGATGAGACCCGTACTTATTGTACAGAATGATGTGGGCAACCGTCACAGTCCCACGGTAATAGCGGCGGCGATCACCAGCAAAATGAGCAAAACAAGACTGCCGACTCATATAGATATCTATGCGGAGAAAGCGGGACTTGCCAAGGACTCAGTGGTTCTGTTGGAGCAGATACGTACCATAGACAAAAAACGCCTGGGCGAGAGGATGGGGCATTTGGACGATGACATTATGGGTGCAGTCAACAACGCCATAACCATCAGCTTCGGGCTGGGCAGCGTGGAATGAGAGAATACGTCACGGGGCTGCACGGCGATATTTTCTGCGAGGGCATTGATGCCACATTTCCCGTACACGGAAGCGTCAGATGCGAGGCCACTCTATGCGGAAAGCGGGTTCTGTTCGGAGAAGCGCCGTCACAGAATAAAAACAGCGGAAGATATGCCTGTATAATATGCGGTCAGCTTTGGAAGGCTTCGGACATACAAGATATCGCCGGTGCAGTAACGCAAACTTTTTTACATTTTGAAAAGCTGTTATTTTCCACTCCGCCGTCAAGACTTCTCATATGTGCGCTGGGAAACGCAAGTCTCACCGCAGATTCTCTCGGATATCAGACAGCCTCACTGACCCTGTCCGGACTCACCGGAAAAAGAGAAGCTTCCGTTATAAACGCCCCTCCTGCTGCTGTAACGGGGATCAGATCAAGTGAGACCGTGGAAATCTTCACACGTCATACGTCACCCGAGCTTGTCATATGCATCGATTCCCTGACGGCGCTCTCCCCCGAAAGGCTTGGGAGTGTAGTACAGGTCTCAGATATCGGAATACGCCCCGGTTCGGGAGTGTCTGCCACAAACCCTGCTATAACCGAGGAATTGCTCGGTGTTCCCATAGTGAGCATAGGCATTCCCACGGTCATAAGAGGAAATGGCGGCATGGTATATACCGTGGCAGAGATAGATGAGCTGATCCGCAAGGGGAGTGCCGCTGTGGCAGGGGGGATAAACGGATATCTGGCAACGTCATAATATGTATCATTATTATATATCAGATCAGACGCAAGCTTTTGTGCTTTCGTCTGATTTTCTTGCTTTCTTAACTTCTTCGGCATTTGTTGACATACTGTACTGTATATGTTAAAATATAACATATATAAGAAGGAGGTATGGTGTATGTCTCCACTCAAATACTGGAGGAGAAAGCTGCCGCTTACGTTGGTTTGGGTGCTGGTGATCACCGCAATGACGGTCTTCCTCAGCATTGGTTTTTCGATGTTTTACACGGCAGGCTCGCTCCCGGAGTTTGTAGAAAAGAATAACAAGACAGTGGCGCTTATAGGAGAATCTCACGTAACGCGGGAAAACGAGGACGAATATTACGTTTTAAGATCCACTGCGCTTACAAAGAAGGAGTATGATATCCTCTCAAAGTTGGAATCCGTCAAGGATATTCATATCAATACGGTAACCGGTGTCTACAGCGACAGCTTCTACGCAGGCCTTCCTTGGGAGGCTTACGGAAACTATCAGCTCGGCCAGAGCAATGAGCCGTACAACAACGGTATCGTGGTGGGCAGGGTCATCTCTGCTTTTGAGGAAACCTTGGAGCAAACGGAAATTTCCGTCAATGGTGTAGAACCAAAAACCTACGAGCGCAAGTGGTGTCAGGTCTCCATTGCCGTGGAGGAGCTGTTTCTGTTTAACGACGTTTTTACCGACAACGTTTTCTCGGACTTCAAATACGTGGAGCTTGGGATCGCCTACTATTCCGACGGTGAAGCCCCTCTCTTTGAACAGGGTGACAGAGGTATATTCTATATCGACAACTACCGTTACCTTACAAACTCCGCAGGTCCCGCTGCCACCTGTATGACGGGTAACCTGTACGAAATCTCACCGGACAGAGGTCTTCAGATAATCCGCCGTGGCGACGAACTTGTGTCCTTTGCCGCCGACGGAGCTGAGTTTGAAAGTATCAAAATCCCCTACGTGTACGTGGACGGTACCGAAGGATATGTCATAAAAGAAGAGCTTGTTTTTTTGAAGGGCTCGGCAGACGAGTCACACATTCCCATCATGACGAAGTTTGACGGGGACCTTGACACCTTCCTTGCGGAATCGGGAAATAAGGCTTGGGAAAAACTCTTTACTCACCTTGAGACGATAAACGGATGCCTGCCCGTTGTGGGCACCGACTGCCTTGAGGGGCAGTATGCCTTTGTGACGGACAGAGCAAAGATAATTGAAGGCAGACATTTCACCGAGGAAGAATACCAAAACGGCGAAAAGGTGCTCATCGTAAGCTGTGCCGTAGCCGAAAAGGGCGGCATCAGGGCGGGAGACACTATTGAGCTTTCGCAGTTTCTTCTGAACAAGGAATCGGGAAGGATAGGTGACTATTTCGAGGAGCAGAAAGGTTACTATCATCCCGATTACGTAATAAATATCAATCCCACTGTCGGTAATTTCGTATCCACGCCGAAGTTTGCCACGGAAGATGAAGAGTTTACCGTAGTGGGTATATACGATCAGAGCGAGGAATGGGAGGAGAATATGTTCTCCTTCACGCCAAACACGGTATTTATGCCTAAGTCCGCACAGATCGATGGCGGCTACGGAGGACTTGCATATTATGAGGATGGCGAGGAAGAGCTTGTCAGATGCGGTGCTGAGGGGATCGGACTTGTTGTTGAGATCAAAAACGGCATGATGGACAGATTCCGCGAGGAGATCGCAAAAACTGACATGTCAGAGTCATTCCTTGTGTTCGATCAGGGTTATGAGGAATCCATCATCCCCGCAAGACTCCTTGCCTCCATGGGAAGAAGCCTGTTTATCGTCGTGTTCTGCGGATGGTCCATATTGCTGATTCTTTACGTTCTGCTTTACCAGTTCAAGCAGAACAAGACCCTGGGAATCATGCGTTCCGTAGGCTCCACCTCCACAAGAACGGGATTATACGTATTCATCTGCGGTATAATACCGGCGCTTTTCGGGGTATTAATTGGATGTTCAGTTGGAATGCTTCTTCTTGATACCGTTCAGAATAAGATATTCACTCTTATATTGGGGCAGGGAGATATTGCGGAAGAGTCAGCTCGCTTTGCGACATTGCTGTCACAGACCGTGGCAGAGCCTACTATGCTTATTCCCATAGCTCTTTTACAGCTTCTCATTTTTACGGTGGTGCTGTTTGTCTGCGCTCTCCTTGCGGCAAGCAGACCTCCAAGAAAGCTTTCATCAGAGTGAAGAAAGGAGGAAAGAATGGATCCCTATTTTCTGAAGCATCTTTTGAGACGGCGGCTTAATACGCTGGCGTCTGCCGTTTTCTGCATCATCCTGTGTGCTCTTATTTGCTTTCTGTCCGTTTACGCAGACAATCAGGAGTCGGAGCTTCGGGATGTCAGAGAAAACATGGATATAAGATGTGTGGTCACCAATGCAAGAGGTAATCAGACCACCGAGCTTGGAATTCGCGCTAAATACATAGATTTCGTGATGAACGAGGATAGTCCCTTTCACGTTTACGTACGGGACGTTGAGACAAGCAAGCGCTTCTACACCGCCGACGGCGTTGACTTCATCGGCGTTTCAAGCGAGGTATGCTCGGACAGGCTGAACCCCGCCATGGGCGGTGCTTACCACACCAACGTGGATTTCATGAATTCATCGGACTACGTGTGTCTCGTCTCCGGAGAAAAGTACGAAAGCCTGAAAGACGAGACGCTGACGGTGGATCTGTACGACCCCAGAGCGAAAAACGAGAACGATACTGTCCGCCACAAGGTGTACAGCTTCCGTGTGGCGGGATACTATCCCGGTGAGGGAGACACGGTATACATCCCCATAAAAACCGCAATCTCCATGGCATCCGAGATCGCTATCAACAGCTACTATAAGGTCGAGGAAATGAGTTTTTTCGTAAAGGACAACTCCACACTTGATGAGATGAAGAAATTGGCAAAGGAGGTCTTCATTGAGGCAAAACCCGATAACGACAGGGTTTCGGTGAATTTTGCTCTCGTTTTCTACGACAGCAACTATCTCACCACCGTTGCCACGCTGAAGCAAAGTATAGAAAGCACCCGTTTCCTTCTCCCCTTCATTATGGCACTGGGACTCGGACTTGGCTTTGTCATCAGCTTTCTTTCAACGAGAGGCGAAAGCCGACGCTACGCTCTGATGCGTGCTGTAGGAATGACAAAAGGCAAGCTGTTCCTTTCCGTTCTCAGAGAGCAATCCGCAATTCCCTTTGCCGCAGCGGCTCTTACTGCGGTGGTATTTGCCGCTCCCCTCGCTTCCCTTGAGTTTTTCCTTTTCTACGAGGTGGGATGTATGATATCGGTATTGAGAGTGGTAAGAGTACGTCCGATAATTATTTTGAAGGAGAGCTGACAATGGTAATTTTAAAGGCAGAAAACGCCGTATTTGCATATGAAAACAAGAATCATAAGGTAGTCGCCATCAAAGGTGTTTCGGCAGAATTCGAAACGGGTAAAAGCTATGCCATCGTAGGCAAAAGCGGCAGCGGTAAGACGACGTTCCTTTCCCTTCTTGCAGGTCTTGAGCTTCCCACCGAGGGAGATATCCTTTTTGACGGTGTGTCAACGAAGAATATGAACTGTGATCTGTACCGCCGCGACAACGCTGCCGTGATCTACCAAAACTACAATCTCTTCCCTCTCCTGACTGCACAGGAGAACGTTGCGTATCCCCTGAGACTCAAGAAAATGAAGGGAGCCGATGCCAAAAGAAAAGCTAAAGAGGAACTTTTGGCAGTGGGTATACTGGAAAGCGAGTTTTCCCGCTTCCCGTCACAGCTTTCGGGCGGACAACAGCAGAGGGTGAGCATAGCAAGAGCACTTGCGGCGGGAAACCGTGTGATATTAGCTGACGAGCCCACGGGAAACCTTGACTCGGAAAACAGCGAGCAGGTCATGGATATTCTGCTGAAACTCTCGAAAAAGGAAAACAGATGTGTGATCATCGTGACCCACGACATGGAGCTGGCAAGCAAGACCGACGTGACCATTACCATGAAGGACGGATACCTGTCCTCAGATACTGTCTGACTTTGTCTCAACGGATACACGAAAAGCGCAGCTTGTCAAATATCAGATAAAATAATACCCTAATGTCGATGGTGTCGATTTCTTTATAAAAGCACAGCGCAGAGCCTCCGAGTAAAGTCTCGGGATTCTGCGCTGTTGTTTATTTTGGTATAGTCTTATGCGGGAATATCTTTAAGAAGTTCCTCGTCAACGGTTATTTCATAAGTGGCCTTTGCGTCGGAAACTATCTTGGCGCTGGTCTCATTTTTGATGTAGGTTCTGACGGTCTCTTTCCAAGCGGGCTCGCCTGCACCCTCGTAATACATGATGTGCCAGCCGTAGCTTGCACTCTTAACAATGGCGTGATCTCCAACCACACGTGCGGGATCGAAGAGCCAGTCGTTGAACTCATCGACCATCTCACCCTCGGACACGTCTTCGTAAAGACCGCCGTTGTCAGCGGAGCCGGGGTCCTCGGAGTATTCCTTGGCAAGCTCTGTAAAGTCTTCAACGGTAGCACCGCCGTCTACCCACTCGTTGTATACCTGATTTACAACGGTATCGTCCTTGTAGGTATCGTTTGTGAAGAGAATGTGACGGACGGAACGCTTTGATGCCTCCGTGTCTCTTGCGTTTCTCTTCAGAAGCATAACTGCATAAACAATGCCGTACTGCTCGTCCTCGATCACACCTGCTTCGCCTGCCTCTGCAGAGAACAGCCAGTCAAGCACGGGATCCTCGGAATACGCATTGTCAGTGTATTCGAGAGTTTCGACCTCGTTGTCGGCATCCTCTTTTTCATAGCCGAAATGATCAACAAGACACTTGGAAGCCGCCGCCTTGAAAGCATCCGCGTCAGTTGCCTTGACGATCTCGGAAGCCGCCGCACGGCAGGTGTTCTTTGCTTCCTCTATATCAGCGTCGTCCGCATCCTCGGGAATGAGTTCTGAATGGTCAAGAGCGATGATAAGGTAGTCCACTGTGTCAGCAGACTTGGTGTCTTCCTGATACTTAGCCTCAAGCACCGCATCGCTGAGGTCGAGCTTTTCAATGCAGTCGTTGATGTAGTACTGCGCAAGATAGGAAAGCTCAAGGGCGCCGTTCAGAACTTCAACGGTTATGTTTTCACCGAGATTCTCGGCAAAATACTCTTCAAGGCTCATATTTGCTTCTTCAGCATATTTTTTGTAACTGTCAATGGTCTTGCCGATCTCATCCTCGGCTTCTTTGGGGAGAGTGTATCCCGCAGCATTAGCGGCTTCGCAAATAGCAAGGATTTCTTTTGCGGTGGCAAGCGAAGACTCAAGATAATAATCAAACCAAGTGTCTATGCTGTCGTCGAACTTATACTCCTGATCCTTCAGAGACTTTGTGATATCAATACCGTATTCGGTAAGATCTACACCGTAATACTGAAGGTTGTAGATGAGGTTCTGATAAGACGACTGGATAATATAGCCGATCTGAGCGTTTGAAAACGCATAGTTAGCTGTATACACCGACTTTTCGTCAGCATTTTCAGCAAACGGCGGCTTGTACATTTCCACTGTGTCGGATTCGGTATTGGCGGGACCTGTGGTTTGGGCTTCGGTTCCGGTGGTGTTTGTGCTCTCGGTGCTTTCAACCTTATTGCCTATAGTGCAGGAAGAAAGCATGGACAATGCCAATACTGCAACAAGAACGATAGATAAAATTTTTTTCATTATGATCCTCCGTAGCCGTTTTGAACGGCAGTGATAGGTAATTGATAAATACAAGAATAAGTATATCACAAAGATATGAACAAGTCAAGAGATTATACTACTTTACGAATGAAAAGTACATCTTTCCCGTCAAGCAGGAAATAAACTGATTGATTGCAGGAAATAAAAAATAAATATAAAAAAGGTATTGACAAAACGAAAATGTTCTGATATAATATATGGGTACCGATGAAGTGTGGGGCTTTCTGTAAATGCCGGAGTGGCGGAATAGGCAGACGCCCGGGACTTAAAATCCCGTGAGTAGCAATACTCGTACCGGTTCGAGCCCGGTGTCCGGCATATTTTAGTCCCAACAATTCAATATCGCGGGGTAGAGCAGCTTGGTAGCTCGTCGGGCTCATAACCTTGAGAGTTCCCGCTACCTGCGATACGTTT
>CAYYRY010000016.1:0-17142 GCA_964474245.1 uncultured Ruminococcus sp.
GAATGCAACGACGGAGGGAGTTGTTCTCGCTCCTTCGGAATTGGGGATGACAGTGGGCTCGCCGCCCTCGAATACTGCTACACAAGAGTTAGTTGTACCAAGATCTATACCAATGATTTTTCCCATGATATGCCTCCAAAAATGTTTTTATATTGTTATTATAATATTGTTTGGTTTGTGTGTTTTTAGTTTGCCTTTGATTTGATCATATACGCAAAGCGTATATGAGGAACAGTTCCCACTTTGCGGAACCATCTCTTTTCCTGTAGGGTGGGGGGTGCTCCCGCCGTGCCAACGTTTACCTTACGCCGTACCCTATGGCTACTCGCTGACATATCGCACAGCCTTAATCGTACGTTTGCTAAGGAACCATCTCAAACGCCGAAGTTTCCCACATACTGTCTTCGACAGTATGTGAGCGCTTCGCTCATTCTCCCTGGCTTATTTTTTACTTTTTGTTGCCTTCGGCAACAAAAAGTAAAAGGAGAAGTTTATGTCACTTCGCAACATAAAAGTATAAGGAAAAGGTATGTCTTAACCTTAGCCTCTCCCTCAGGGAGAGGTGGGCACTTCGCCGCCGGGCGAATGTGCTGCAGAGGGTTCTCGCCGGAGAGGACATTTGTCCGTCCGTGGGGGATCTGCGTTCGTGTGGTAAGGTGCCCCTGTCAGTTTGCCACCTTGACCATGGCGTATCTGATAACGCGGTCGCCGTATTTATAGCCGCACTGGAGAACGTCGGTGATCTCACCCTCGCCGTAGGAGTCGTCGTCCACGTGCATTACTGCGTTGTGGAGGTTGGGGTCGAAGGTCTCCCCCGCCTTGCCGAAGATGGTGACGTTCATTTTTTCGAGGGTCTCGGGAAGCTTTCCGAGGATGAGCTTTACGCCCTCCGCAAACTTCTCGGGGTTATCTGCGCCTCCGCCGAACTGTTCGGCGTACATGAGGTTGTCGATGACGGGGACGATGCCCATGACGGTGGCTGCCACGGCTTCACCGTAGAGGGATGCCTTTTCCTGGGCGGTGCGGCGGCGGAAGTTGTCGTATTCTGCCGCAAGGCGTGCGTATTTGTCGGATGCTGCCGCTTCGTCTGCCTTAGCCTTGGCTTCTGCCTCGGCGAGAGACTTTTTGAGAGACTCGATTTCAGCCTTCAGCTTCTTTGTCTCACGGCCGCGGTGCTTTGTGCACTTACCGTCCGCTTCGGCTTCGGCAGTCTCTGCCTCTGCTTCATTTTCGGCGGCATCGGCTTCTGCCTTTACCGTTTCATCTGCCGCAGCCTTCTCTTCAGCCTCTGCGGTCTCGTTTATATCCTTGATCTCTTCCTTGATTTCTTCAGTCATTTGCTTCTCCGTTTGATTCCTTAGTATTATCGTGACCTGCGTCTCCGGGGCCGATGAGCCTTGAGACGTTGTCTGAAATGCTGTCGATTAGGGTGATGGCGCGGCCGTAGTTCATTCTTGTGGGACCGATGAGTCCGATGGCACCCACGGGCACGTCGTCGCGCATTATGGTTTTGTAGATGAGGGTGGAGTTATCCATGATCTTCACCTGATTCTCACGTCCGATGTATATCTTGACTCTGGGATCGCCCACGTCGGTGTAGGCATCGTCGGAGATGACACGGAGCAGGTCGTCCTTGCTCTCGAACAGCTCCAGCATATCGCGGAGGCGGTCTGTGTCATAATAATCGGGGTAAGACAGGAGGCGGTTGATACCGTCAAAGCGAAGCTCGCCGCCGTCGAAGGAGGAGAGTATTTCGCACACCGATTTCACCACGGGGGATACGAGATATTCAAACTCGCCCATGGCGCGCTCCATCTCCATTACGGTGGGCACGCTGATCTCACCTGCCGTAAGGCCTGATATGCGTCCGTTGAGGACTTCGGAAAGCCTCAGCGCGGCGGCGGCGTTCACGGGATAATCGGAGGTGATATACTTGGTTTTGGCTACCCTGCCGATTATCATAACGAGGACCATGGTGTGCTCGTCGATGGGGATGACGTCGAAGCGGGACACGGATACGCTCCGCTGACGGGGCTTGATGGTGAGTGCGGTGTAGTGGGTGAATTTTGAAGCGAGCTTCACGGCGGACTCAAGCATACTGTCAAGCTCCGCCTGCTTTCCCCTTAGGGTGCGCTTCATTTCCTCCACCTCCGCTTCGGTGAGGCGGTACCGTTCAACGAGGGAATCCACGTACAGTCTGTAGCCGAGCTCCGAGGGGACTCTGCCCGAGGAGGTATGAGGCTGCTCGAGGAAGCCCAGCTCTTCAAGCTCAGCCATCTCGTTACGGATGGTGGCGGAGGAGCAGGAGATGGCGCCGCGGGAGGTGAGGTATTTACTTCCCACGGGCTCACCGAACTCGATATGAGCCTCGATGACGGCTTTGAGGATCTGTTTTTTTCTCTCGCTGAGATCATAGTTGATTATATGTCCGTTATGATCCATTATTTAACCTATTCTGCATTTTAATGCATCCTCTTCGCTTTTTAGCACTTAAAGTGGCCGAGTGCTAATTGCTATACATAATGTACCACTATACGCCCCCGATTTCAATAACAATATTGATATTAATTGTGAATATTTTGTGAATTCGCCGTTTGTGCCGTCAAGCACTCGTGTCCCTAAACCGCTAAACGCGTATGTGTGCGGAGGACTTACCGTGTAGTTGATGACGGTGGCGGGGGACGGGTATACGGGACGTAAAAAACGGCGGGACGCCGGTTTGACGTCTCGCCGCTTTGATTATTTCGTTTCGTCCGGGGCAGCGTTTTCTTCCGATACGGGAGTGGTATCTCCTGCGGAGGCTTCCGTTTCTGCGGTGGAGGATGAGTCTGAGACCTCACCGGCGCATCTCTTACGCAGGTCTGCGCGGACGATGCGGTACAGGGCCGCAGTAATGGGCACGCCGATGAGCATTCCGGTGACACCGAAGAGTCCGCCGCCTACGGTTACTGCCGCCAGCACCCAAAGGGCGGGAAGTCCGATGGATTTACCCACCACCTTCGGATAGATGAGATTACCCTCGATCTGCTGGAGGGCGATGATGAACACAAGGAATCCCAGTGCTCTGAGGGGGGATACGGTGAGGATCATGACAGCGCCCACAGCCGCACCGATATAAGCGCCGGCAATGGGGATAAGGGCGGTAAAGCCGATGAGTGCGCCGATCATTCCCGAATAGGGGAAGCCAAAGATTAGCATTCCGATGGTACAGAGGATACCTAAGATGACCGCCTCGGTAACCTGTCCGACTATATATCTATGGAAGCATTTGTCGAATATTTTGAGGGTATACAGTGCTCTTTCGTTGACCTTTTCGGGCAGGTAGCACTTCATCATGCGGAGTGCCTGTGCCTTAAGTCTGTCCTTATCTATGAGCAGGTATATGGTGAATATGATACTGATGAAGGCGGTGACGATACCTGAGAAGATGGACGTAACCGTGGTGAATATGATATCCACAGCACCGCCGATGCCGTTGACCACCACCTCGCTCATCTTGGTGATATAGTCGCGCCAGTTTATGTTGTAAAGCTCAGTGAGCACCGTTTCGGGGACGTGCTCCTTGATGAAGTCGCTGGCGATGACCTTTTCGATGATGGGGGGGATCTCCTTCACGAGGAAGGTTATACAGTCAACAAGTTCGGGAATGACGAGTCCGACGATGAGGGACACGGCACCGATAAGGAGGATGATGGCGAGCACCATACACACGGGGCGGCGCGAGGCAATAACAAAGTTTTTGCGGCTTGAGGGGAAATAATATTTCTCAAGGAACGACATGAGTATATTGATGATATACGCCGCAGCAAGTCCTATGATCACGGGAGAAGCGGCGCTGAAAACAGCTCCGACAAGGTTTATCGCAGGCGACCAATAGGTGATGCACAGGAACAGCACGAACACCGTGATGCCTAATTTCAGGCAGGTTTTGAAGTCTATTTTGATTTTCATATTTATGTTACCAAGCCTTTCAGGGAGAATTATTACCACTCTTATTCTTTATATTCATTATAAGACAAATATGTGAATTTTTCAACACAGTTTTGATTATTGTGTAAGTTTTATCACAGCACCATGATTGACAACGCCTTGGGAAGTGAGTATAATTGAATGTGAACGGGGTCCGAGGAGAGGGTCTTATGCGTTACCAATAACAAAATGTACGAAAGGAAGAAACGACATGGAACTTACAGAAAAACAGATCACGTCAAAAAGCATCTTTGACGGTGTGGTGGTGCACCTGCGTGTGGACGAGGTGGAGCTGCCGGACGGAGGTGTGGGCATCAGGGAATACGTAAAGCACATGGGTGCGGTCTGCGTGATTCCCGTAACAGACGAAGGTGACGTCATCCTTGAGAGGCAGTACCGTTATGCGGTGGGTGAGGTGCTCCTTGAGATCCCTGCGGGAAAGCTTGACTCCCCCGACGAGGATATGCGTGTTGCCGCACTGCGTGAGCTGAGGGAGGAGACTGGCATCGTGCCCCGTGAGCTGATCTCCCTTGGAATCTACTACGGTTCACCTGCCATCATGGGCGAGAAGATCGAGATGTTTTTGGCAAGGGGACTTGACTTCGGGGAGAGAGAGCTTGACGACGATGAATTTCTCGAGGTAGTGAAGGTGCCGCTGGCGGAGGCGGTGGAGCTGGTCATGGCGGGAAAGATACCCGACGGCAAAACACAATGCGCCGTGCTCCGCGCCGCAAGGCTTCTGGGAATATAGCGTGGGTTGCACAATTCACAAAAACGCGGTAGCAATATTGTCAATTATGCCAAAGATACCGAACAAACTTGACACACGGTATCGCTTGTGGTAGAATAACTATGTATACAAATTCATTCAATAGGAGGAATGATTATGAAATTAAGAAAACTTCTGTCTGCCATACTTGCGGCAGTTATGCTGCTCAGTATGTGCGTGACGGGAATGGCTGTGTATGCGGAGGATTCTCTCCCCTTTACGGACGTTCCGCAGAACTGGGCTTATGAGGCTATAGGGTACGTTTATGAAAACGGACTCATGAACGGCACCGGCGGCACCAATTTCTCCCCTAAGGAGAGCCTTACCCGTGCCATGGTAGTTACCGTTCTCTACAGACTCGAGGGTTCTCCCAGAGTCACCTACAAGGATTACTTCCTTGACGTAGAGGACCGCAAGTTCTATTCCGATGCCACCACTTGGGCCAAGGAGGCCGGCATCGTTAACGCTACAGACGTTAACGACTGGGGCGAGGAGTATTTCTCTCCCACACGTGCCATCACCCGTCAGGAGCTGGCTACCATGTTCCTTCGCTTCGCTCAGTATAAGTACGTTAAGACCGAAAGCACATCTACCCTTGACAAGTTCACCGACAAGGGAACCGTTGCAAAGTGGGCTGCCGATGCTATGACATGGGCTACCGACGCCGGCATCATCAACGGCACAGGCGACGGCACTACCCTTTCCCCCAAGATGACCGCAACGAGAGACCAGTTTGCGACCATCATCTACCGTTTCCTTGAGGAGAGCGAGTTTGAGTATAACCTCAACTATTCTCAGCCGAAGCCTCTGAGCAAGTACACAGAACCCGACTATCCCCTCGTTGACGACGCTGACGTATACGTTGCCGTTGACGGAAACGACAACAACCCCGGTACCATCGACAAGCCTCTCGCTACCTTCGACGCCGCAAGACTCAAGGTCCGCGAGCTGAAGGAGACTGCAAAGGACGAGATCGTTGTTGCCTTCAAGGCGGGTAACTACGGTTCTCTTGAAAACGTGACCTTTACCGCTGAAGACGCAGGTACTGCTGACGTTCCCGTTAAGTACTGCAAGTACGGCGACGGCGACGTTATCTTCTGCAACGGTGTTATCATTGACGAGAAGGAATTCATGCCCCTTGACGACTCTGACAAGGCTATGTTCAAAAAAGAGGCTCAGGACAAGATCTATAAGGTCAACCTGAAGGGCAAGATCGATCAGTTCGGTGCTAAGACCCGTCTCTTCACCTCTACCGGTGTTGCCGAGGAGGCAAGAGAGCCCAACACCACCTACTATGCCAACGTTACCACCACTTACGACGAGAGAGCAAGCATCCAGCTTCAGCACTACCTCCCCGGTATCGTTGAGAAATTCTCCTCCTACGAGGGACTTAAGGTAAACGGCTTCCTCAGAACGGGTTGGCTGGTTGACTGCTTCCCCGTTAAGTCCTACGACAAGGAAAACGCTATCCTCACCTTCGACTTCGAGAAGGCAACCTTTGACAACGGCTACTCCCTCGACTCCTTCGTTCTCATGTACGAGGGCAGAACCGATGACCTTATCTACTTCTCAAACCTCCCCGAGTTCGTTGACCTTGAAAACGAGTTCTGGTTCGACAACAACACCTCCACTCTTTACGTTTACAATGCAAAGGGTGACTACGCCATCGACAACGGCGTTGAGTTCATCACTCTTGAAGAGGGTGCCGACTACATCACACTTTGCGGCTTTGAGTTCAACTGCACCAGCGGCAACGGGCTTATCGTAAAGTCTAACTACTTCACCTTCGATCAGTGTAAGATCGGTAACATCGGCGGTCACGCGGCTATCAATGCTGACGTTGTCGACGTTCACGACTTCACCGTTAAGAACAGCGAGTTCTACAACTTCGTTGATACCGGTATCTTCCTTGCAAGCTCCGCTGACCGTGAGGCTATCAAGTCCGGAAACAACGTCATCGTGAACAACTACTTCCACGACTTCACACTTCCCATGTACTTCTCCAGCGCAATTGAAGTAAGCCACGACGTTGGAACCTACATCGCTCACAACGAGTTCTATCAGGGAAGCCACGGAGGTATCCGTTACAACGAGTGTATCGATATCATCATTGAGTACAACGTATTCGATGAGATGATGACGAGAACTCAGGACTTCGGTGCGGTATACACCTGGAACAGCGTCGTTCACCGCGACAACCACATCCGCTACAACATCTTCAACAACTGCCACTTTATCGCCATCTACCTTGACGATAACACACAAGGTCAGCACGTTTACGGAAACATCTTCTATAATTCCGCAAACATCACCACCAACGGCGGACGTGCTAACTTCATCCACGACAACATTATCATCAAGGAAGGCGGATTCCATATCAACCCCGGTCTGTATTCATACGTTGATGATGAGGCCGACAACCCCGCAGACGTTGTGAACAGCGAGACCTATAAGAGACTTACCTCCTCCGCGAGACCCAAGGAGGGCAGCGAGTATTACGAGCTTTGGTACTCTCGTTGGCCCGATATGTACGACTTCAGCATCGATCCTGCAGACGTTGGCGACGTTAACTGTCTGTTCACCACTGTCATGTACCTTGAAAACAACGTGATGTTCAATGACGGTACAATCGACGTCGGCGAAATGGTAGAAAAATTCGGTGTTGACAAGAACAACGTCGGCTACAAGCTTGACGAGAACCCCTTCTTCGTAAATCCCTCCATCGGTGACTACTCCATCCGCGAGGGCGCAGATTTCGCAGACATCCACTTTGAGAAGATCGGAAGATATTAATGCATGAGCTCCCTTCGGGGAATGTGCGAATATTTATTAAGCTTATGTCACAAGGCGCCGATGGGCTTCAGAAATTGCAGGGCAGCCGCAAGAACGCGGCTGCCCTTTCTGCTTTGCTTGAATTGTGCCTTGATTTTTTTAATAATTATGCACGAAATCCGTTGACAGGGGGGATTCTTTGCTGTATAATTATTAATAGATAGAGTATTTGTCGACTTTTTTCGTTGGCTGTCGGCTTGGGGGTGAGGATTTGAAGAGACTTGTGGCAGGACTCATGTGCTCTGTCCTCGTGCTCCTTTGCCTTATTCCTTCAGCTTTTGCTCAGAGCCCTGCTGGGACGGTGGCTTACCGCCAGAGCTTTGCGGACGTTTCCGCCGCAGAGGCGGCAGGTGTCCGTCAGGGTACGAGAAACTCAAACGGCGACGTGCTGAGCATTGCAGGCGATGCGCTGAGGATCATCCCCGGAGGCGACGACAGGATGTTCGCCATCCTCCCCTATTATAACGAACTTGACACCTACACCGTCCGTTTCAGCTTTTCCGTTTCAGCGGCAAGCACGTCCGTTGCATATTTCTCATTCATGCTGACGGGCAAGGGCGACGCACCCGACAACGTGACGAAGGTCACCTTCCGAATTAACGGCGAGGTCGATTCCTTCGGTACACTCCCCCTGCGAATGACAGACAACATGGAAAAGGGCGAGAAGGTCGAGGTTATGATCCCCGTTGTGGGCGGTCTTTTCAGCGAGATTACGGTCAGGTGCTTATCTGATGAGGTCACTCTCTCGTCCGAAAACCTGACGGAGGTCGTTGACGGCTCCATAGGTTACTGTGTGAGAAGCTGTGAGGCTTCCGTTTACGAAACGGCTGTAGTGGTCGGCGTGGGATACGATTCCGAATCCGGCAGGCTTGCCGGTACATCCTCATGGACGGATGATATGCCATATATCTCAGACAAACTGACGGGTGAATGTACGAGCTTTGCCCTTATCGACCGTGACACGGCTTCTCCCGCCACCGGTGACAGCAGTATTTATCTCATCATAGTATTGGTTATCTCTCTGGCAGTTGTTATTATTCTTGTGAAGCGGCGAAAATAGTGCGGATATGCAGTATTTTCACTCATAATCAATCCTTTCTTAAACAACAGGCACCCGTTCTGATCTTTGGTCAGACAGGCGCCTGTTGTTTTTATGTGATATTAAGGATGACCGTGAGGGAGGTTGCCTGCGGCAAGTGATGTTAGCCTTTGGCAATTTTTTATATGGGTGTGGGGAGTGACCCTCTCCCAAAGGTCGATCAAAACTTTTGCACCTTGGACAGCGGAAACTTACCGTCAGCCGCTGTACCTTGTTAAGCCAATTTTCCCAAGTGAAAAGTTTTTCCCGTCAGCTTTTTTTGGGGGAAAATGGCGCGAGCACATTCGCTGCCGCGAAGTGCGTCACGGTACGCAGGGCGTACGTGCTACCCCCTCGTCCCCAGCACATTCGCTGTCGCGAAGTGCGTCACGGTACGCAGGGCGTACCGTGCTACCCCCTCGTCCCCAGCACATTCGCTGTCGCGAAGTGCGTCACGGTACGCAGGGCGTACCGTGCTCTCCCAGGTCTCCCTTCGTTATTTCTTCAGATAGAACAGCTCTACGATAAGGCGGCGGAGGGAGTCTTCGTTTACGTGGTATTCTGCAAATTCGCCTACTGATACTTCACCTTCAAGGGAAGTGATTCCGTTAAAGGTATAATCCTTCAGATCAGTGAACATCTGTGAAAGCTGATCCGGCGAACAACTGTATTTCAGATAATCTCCTGCGGAGGTCATGACCGATACCATTTTGTCGCCGTCAAGATCACTCAAACGTTCAATAAAGGCTGTCAGATATTCCTTCTGACGTTCCATTCGGGCAAGATTTGTCGGTTCCTCCATCCCGCCCCGGGCACGGACGTAGGTGAGTGCCTGCTCCCCTGTCAGAGTTACTGTCTCACCCTTTTTGAGCGTCGGATCTACGGCTGAAAAATCATCCTTTACCGTTACCGTTATACCGCCTACCTTGTCGTTGATTATCGATACCGCATCCATGGTCATGGACATATAATAATCCACCGGCGCACCGTACAGAAGCTTCTTTACGGAATTCACCGCATTGTTACAGCGTGCGACTTCGTTTTCACCGTAGGCATGGGCAAGCGCTATCTGTCCCTTGAAGGTACGTACCGTCTCTCCGTATCGGTTCAGCTCCCTTACCTCCGTCATGGTGTCGCGGTTGATGTGAAGGAGGCGGTAGCTTTTGTCCTTCGTATTCATTACCAGCATCACGAGAAAGTCTGCCTGATGTGACACGTCTTCCCCGTCCTTGCTGTCGATTCCCATGAGCAGCATGGTCTTTACACTTGCGTTTTTCCTGTATACCTCACCGTTATAGGTGATCTCGCCCGTTAGTCCGCTGTCATTATTCCCCCCGGATATGGTATTGGACTTATTGAAAAGCCTCTCAATAAGTCCAAAAACACATATTACAGTAACAAGTACCAGCAGACAGCAAAGCGCGATTATTACCGCTTTATATCTGCGTCTCATATTCAGTTTTTCTTAGTCTCTCTTCTTACCGAGAACTACTGCAGCACCTGCAAGAAGCACAACTGTTGCTGCTGCAAGAGATACGGACATGGTCGCTACACCTGTCTGGGGAGACTTGTCGGGATCCTCTACCTTGGGGGGATTACCGTTGTCACGGATAACAGCTACGGTCATGTCACCGTCGAGGTTGATGGTCGCCTTGTTACCGTCGGTGGTGTAATCAAGGATGCTCCACTTGCCGGTCTCGGGATCTCTGCCGATGATGATGTACTTGCCCTCACCGTCAAGAGTAATGGTGATGTTGTTTTCGTTGCCGTTAAGCTGAACGTGGAAAAGATCGGAAACGGATGCGTTGTCAAGGGGCGCATTGTCCATTTCGCTGTGCCACTTTCCTTCAAAACCGTCGATAAGCTCATTAAGATCACTGTTCTTAAGGTCGTCGAGAGCATCCTCAAGAGGATCTCTTACGTCATCGGAAAGGTCAGGATCGTCGAGGTCACCAACGGGTGTGATAACTACGTCATCACCTTCATAGCCGGGGCCGTCCTTGATCTCTGCGCTGGGGAGGAACTCTGCAGCAAATGCTGTTGTTGCAAGCATTGCAGCTACTGCGAGGATCGCAAGTACTTTTGTGAAAAGCTTCATTTTTTCATTCTCCTTTGAAAATTGTTTTTTATATGCTACCGCACGTCGGCTCAGTCGCCGATATCGTTACGGTTTACAGCCATTACAAGATATCTGTAGTTCGGGTCCTCGTTCATGCACGTTGACAGTATGAGCACCCTGTCGCCCGGGGTGGGGAGATCCTCCTCAGATACGGTGGCGGCAAGATGCCGCACGTTCTTTACCCGGTTGAAGAAGTTTTTGTACCAGTAATCATTCGTGAAGTCGTATACGGACAGTACGTGATAGCTGTCAAAGGGGACAGCGGCAAATACCTCGTAGTGCTCCACGGAATCCGGCAGGTATATCTTTATATCCCGACATTCGTCAAAGGTTAGCCTGCTTGAATAGATTCGCTCAAGCTGACCGAAAAGGGTCTCGTCGGGCATTGTGTGACCGTAGATGATGGTCACGGGAGACGTAAAGTCTCGCTCGTTGTACTTCCCTTGTATGAACAGAGAGCCGCCGATGTAGTAATCGCCGTTTACTGCACGTCGCAGATACCTCTCGTCGTCGCCTTCGGGACAGAACATGACCGGGTAATCAACCACGGTGCCGCCTATCTCGATCCAGGCGCATACGTCCTCGTTCATCTCCCAAAGGGGATCAAAGTCGAGTGTCGCCTCAGTTTCACGGGGGGGCTCGGCAGTGCTTTCCGTATCGGTATCGGTCTCCGTCTCGGTCTCACGGGGAGGAGAGGTCTCAGGCTCGTCGGGAAGCGTCACCTTCAGACTGCCGATATCGGGGACAGGGTCATACTCACCGCTTGTGGCGTCGTGATAACGGTCGATCTGAAATATGATCAGAGCCGCCGCAAGAACAACGAGACATACTGCTATGGTTATATATACTTTTTTCACCTGTTGCCGCCTTTCAGCAGAGCTTTTGAATACTCAGCCATTCGCGTAACTGCATCGGGGTCGCATTTGTCACAGATAAATTCAAGGGCAGGTGCGATATTGGGCGGACGCTTTTTCATATTGTGCGCATCTGAGCCGATGAGGTGGATGATACCGTTCATGAGAAGTCCTGCGGCACGTCTTTTTGAGAAGAAGCCGAGGAAGAACTCCGCATTGGACTGGATTATCACGCCGTCACGGACAAGCTCGGACAGGTCGCCGTCGCTGACACAGCCGAGGTATCTTTCGATATGGGCGAGGACCACGCGGTATTTCTTCATGCGGTTCAGCTCGCAGATGTCGGAGAGATGTCTGTCCGTCCACCTTACAAAGGGCATCTCAACAAGGATGCATTTGCCCTCCCCTATGCGAAGCTGCGGAAGCTGCTCCATACCTACAAGACCTTCGAAATACTCGATCTCTGCACCGAGGTGGAGTCGGGGTGAGCCTTCGGGAAGGGATGCCGACAGCTTCTCAAAGCGCTTATTGCGGCGGCGGAGAAAGGTCTCCGGGTCTTCCCTTCTCGGGTAAAAATGGGGGGACAGGACTATATCCGTTGCACCCTGTGCGGCGGAGGCGGCTATCATCCTCAGACTTTCGTCCGGGGTGGCGGCGCCGTCGTCCGTGCCGAACAGCATATGCGAATGGAAGTCAACGAAATTCACGGGAAGTCTCCATTCTGCCCCGTTTCACCTGTATTCGGGGGCTTTGGTCTGCTTCGGTTTATTTGGGCTTGGGAGTCGGAATACTGAAATGATACGTGACGCGGTCTGCTTAAGTTAAGCGGCACATCGTTTGTGTATGGCTTCGTCAGTGATGAGCCTCACTATAGCCCGGCGACACGGTGAAGATGTCAGTCATCGTCCTCTTCGTCATCGTCCGCTGAGGGCACACCCGAATCGTAGCCGTACTTGCCGGAATGTCCGTACCTCTTATAATACTTGCCGTACTTCTTGTACCCGGACTTATAATACTTACCCGAGCCGGCGGAGGCGCAGGTGAGGACGAAGCCGATGATGTTGGCATCATTGAACTTTAGCTGACGAACGGTGTCGTCGAGGGTGTATTTATCGACGTAATCCTGACGTACTACCAGTACGATACCGTCGCAGAGCTTTGACACGATAAGTGCATCGGACACGGCGGAAATGGGGGGAAGGTCGATAATGATATAATTGAACGCCTTTTTGAGACTTTCAACGAGGTGTCCCATTCGCTTGGAGGAAAGAAGCTCCGTGGGGTTGGGGGGGATATCTCCGCAGGAAATTACGGAGAGGTTGCCCATATCGGGGACGAGCTGGATGATGTTTTCACCGTTGCTTTCGCCCACGAGAATATTGCTGAGACCGGGGGCACGCTTGATGCCGAGGGTCTTTTCAACCTTGGAAAGACGCATATCCGCGTCGATGAGGAGTACCTTTTTGCCTGCCTGGAGCATATCGTAGGCAAGGTTTACGGAGGTGGTACTCTTACCCTCGTGCGCCATGGAGCTGGTTACGCCCACGACTCTGCAGCCTGCCTCTTCGGGGAAGCTGAAGAACACGTTGGTACGGAGTCTCTTATGAGCCTCAGCTACGGCGAAGGACCTTCCTCTGCCTCGGGTAACGGAGTCATCCTCGTAGATCGAGCTGAGCTTTTTCTTTTTGTTGTCTTTTTTAGTGCTCATCATTCATCCTCCGTTTTTGCAGTTGCCGAATTATAATCCTTATAGTAGCCGTACTTGCTGTACTTACCGTATTTTGCATACTTGCCGTATTTGCCGTGGCTGTGGGAATAAGCGTCGGGCACTACGACGAGGACGGGGATATCGTACTTCTGGGTCAGGTATTCCTCGCCGCTTACGGTGTCGTCAAGCATATGGGAGATGATAATGGCGGCGCAGCTTACGAGAGCACCGATAAGGATTCCGATGACGGCGTACTTGGTACAGCTTGGGGATTCCTTTTCCGTAGGGATGACCGCATGGTCAACGAGGCGCACTCTGCTTCCCTCAACTACCTCGGAAATTCTGTCAGGCAGGATATCGACTATTTTATCAACGATCAGCTCCGCCTCGGAGGGGCTTGTGCTGACAACGGATATCTCAAAGACCTCAGTGCTGTTTACGCTGTTGGCGGAGACCATTTTGTTAAGCTCTTCATAGGTATATTCAAGTCCTGCTTCATCTATTACCCTCTCAAGAGTAATTCTCGTTTTGAGGATGATGACGTAGACCTCAAGGAGGCTTTTCGCCGCAGTAAGCTCGGAGGAGCTTATGGAGAAGCTGGTGCCGCCCACGGAAATGTCGCTGTTATTGACGTACATCTTAGCGGAGGCCTTATATGTAGGAGTTATAAAAAACATAGCGTATGAAAATAAAATTGCGCCAAGGACGATCATTGAAACGACGATGATCCATGCGTTGCTCCAAAGCACCTTAAGAATGGCAAGCAGATCAATTTCAACTTCATCGTTTTTGGTGACAGTGTTGTTGTTCATCATATTCTCCGTTCTTTATTTTATTCGCGAGCAATCACAACTTGCAATAATACTCTATATTATTATACCACACTAAGCATCTAAAGTCAAACGTAAATTGATAAATAATTTTCTTGTTTTACGGAAATTCTTTGTATATTCTGTGATTTTGGGGGGATGTTGGTTTTGATTCTTTGGACTACGTATTATTCAGATCTGTAATGTGCAAATCACACCGGGCAAGGCACGTGAGGGGACGCAAGGCAGAACGTGCCTGCAGCCGTGAAACGTACTGCCCTCTCCGTCACATTCGCTGCGCGAAGTGCCACCTCTCCCGTAGGGCGAGGCTCTTTACAGGTGCTCGCTTGGGTGGTGCGCAGGCGTTCCATAGGCTCTCCCTCAGGGAGCGCTGTCACCGCAGAATGCGGTGGCTGAGAGAGGGGCGGTGGCTGAGAGGGGGTGTGATACGCCCACTCCGTAGGGGGCGGCGTTTCGCCTCCCGTGCCAACGTACCGCCCCACGCCCAAGCAAAACAGGGGATGCGCCCTCTGCGGAGGGCTTTTCGGACGAATAGGGGAATTTCGCCCTCTGCGGAGGGCGATTTAGGGCGCCGCCCTAAAAACCTGCGCCCTTTTGAAAAAGGTCGATCAAAACTTTTATGCATTATGACTGTGCGAACAACTTTGTCATCAATCCGGGAGAGACTGTTTTAGAGGCTCACCCTGTGGGGGAGCTCCGCACTTCGCTGTGCGAAGGGCGGTGAGAGGGTGCATGGCACAGCTTATTCCTTGCATTCCGCAAGTCTTCGCACAAATTCCACTATTTCATTGCCGATCCTTGTCAGCTCATCCAGGAATTCACTTGAGCTGACTCTCGTTATCCCCGAATGTATTGCTGAAAACTGAAGCAGCCTGTCGTCCGTTACCATTCGTATGCTGTAATCCGGGCCCAGCTTGTACATCAGCTTCTCTATATACGTGTCCGCTGTCTCGTCTGCTTTCGTATATACTACCTTGTATCCGTCATGTGTGTATTCCGTACCCTTTCCATCCGGAACAAGATACGCATCAAATACCAGCACCAATTCAACCTTCGTATACGAAACGTAGTTGCTGAGTATGTTCATCAGATCATCTCTTGCCTTTTCAAGGCTGTATGCGGCACTTCGCTTCAGCTCCTCGTCGGCATATATCAGATTATATCCGTCGATTATTACCATGCTCCGCTGTGATCTTATGACCTTTGACCTTTTCGGCTTCTCCTTCGGCTCCACGGATACCCTCTTCGGTTCACTGTATCGCCTTTGCTTTACGGGGCCGTAGGTGCGGAGGATTATTGCTTCAAGCTCCTCGTCGCTTATCCTGTATTTGCGCGCCAGGACCTTTGCCTTGGGGATTATACTCACGCCACTGTCCGTATCCTTAACGTCAACGTCTATGTGCTTGCGGCTGTCCACCTCGCGCCAGTTCACCGTGAAGCCTGCGCCGTTTGCACAGAATACGGAATGGGGCGGGTTATTCTTGTCACCCTCCGGGTCATATCCTGCGGCGGCGACTACATCTTCGGTGTTATGGCATGGCTCGTATCCGTCCGACGTGCAGAACAGCCTGCCGTTTCCGTGGGTGTAGGAGACCACCTCCCTCGGATAGTCGTGTATGGCGGAGACCGGTGCCCTGCCGGTGATTATCGTGTTTTCCGTGTCCGAGGTGTCGAGCTCAAAGGCGGCAAAGCGTGCCTGCAGGTCGGACATGGCTCTGCCCACGAGGGGGGTGGGGATCTCAAGTCTGAATTTATAATACGGCTCAAGAAGCGTACAGCCCGACTTCATCAGACCGTGACGTACTGCTCTGTACGTCGCCTCGCGGAAGTCTCCGCCCTCGGTGTGCTTGCGGTGCGCTCTGCCTGCTATGAGCGTTATCTTAGTGTCCGTCAGATGTGCGCCTGTGAGAGTGCCGCGGTGATCCTTTTCGTAGAGGTGAGTCAGAATGAGTCTTTCCCAGTTAGTCTCAAGCATATTCTCGGGCAGATTCGTGTCGAATATGAGACCTGTTCCCTTCGGCTGAGGCTCTATGAGAAGCTGTACCTCCGCATAGTGGCGCAATGGCTCAAAATGGCCCACTCCAACAGCCTTCCCCGACGCCTTTTCCTTATATAATATTCTGCCTGCGCCAAGGGTGCAGTCTATGGAAAAGCGGTCGCGGATGAGTCTTCGTATAAGCTCGGTCTGCACCTCGCCCATGAGGCGCACCTCGATCTGGGACAGCTCCTCGTTCCACATGAGGTGGAGCGACGGCTCCTCCTCCTCCAGCACCTTGAGCTTCGGGAAAACGAGTCTCGGGTCGCTGTCGGGCGGCAGGTGTACGGCGTAGGACAGCACCGGCTCAAGGAGGGGTCTGCACGTATCCTGCTCAAGTCCGAGTCCCTGCCCCACGTATGTGGCGGAAAGTCCGATGACGGCGCATATCTCCCCTGCGGACACGGAGTCGGTCTGCTCGAACTTATCACCGGAATACAGCCTGATCTGGCTGACCTTTTCCGTGATGCGCACGCCCTCCTCCGACAGATAGCATATCTCATCCCGTGCGGTGAGCCTGCCGCTTGTTATCTTCATATATGTCAGCCTCAGCGACCCGACGTGGGCGATCTTATAGACCGCACCTCCGAAGGCGTCACCGTCGTAAACGGGGGCAAGTGTATATTTATCCAATGCGTCAAGTAAATAGTCAATGCCCTGCATACGGAGGGCGGAGCCGAACAGGCACGGGAAAAGACGGCGGCGGCTGATAAGATATGCTACGTCCCCGTCGTCGATGCCCTCACCCGCAAGGAAGCTGTCCATAAAGTCCTCATGGACGAAGGCAAGCTTTTCCCAAAGCTCCTCCTTTTCCTGCGCCTCTAAAAAGCCGACGCACAGGGGGGAGAGGACGCGCGAGATGTCCTTTTCCATATCCTCCTTCAGATTTACGGAAATATCGCACTTATTTACGAAGATAAAGGTGGGGACGGCGTAATGCTCAAGGAG
>CAYYRY010000017.1:0-5062 GCA_964474245.1 uncultured Ruminococcus sp.
GGGTAAATACGCCAAATTACGCGATTTATTCGGTAATTTTCGTAAGCTTTGGGATGAAATTCAGGTAGTCAGCGGAGATGATCTCCATTTTTAGTCCACCGTATTCAATGACGGGCGGGATACCGTATACACCGTGGATATGTCCGTAAAAGCAGCGGGCGACGCCGTACTCCGTCATGAGTGAGACGAACTCATCACAAACGAAGTCTCCGAAAACGGGAGGAAAGTGAAGATACACTATCAGGGGAAGAGCTTCGCCTTCGTAGGCTTTTGAAAGGGCGATGGCGGAGTCAAGGCTTGCCTTGAGTCTGCCAAGCTCTCGCCGGCATATCAGGTCATAGTCTGCCGCTTTGTCGTTTTGCAGCCTTTCCTCGATAAACCAACCTCTCGTGCCGCAGACTACGTGACCTTCTGTGACGTAGGCATTATTATAAAGGAAGTCAATGGAAGAGATACCGTTTTCCGAAAGATAGCGGCGCATTTTTGTCAGGGTCTGCCACCAATAATCGTGGTTCCCCTTGCCAAGCAGCTTTTTGCCCGGCAGGGAATCGATAAACCTGAAGTCTGCCAGTGCTTCGTCAAGGCGCATCGCCCACGATACGTCACCGGGGATTATTACGGTGTCATCATCCGTGACGATGCTTCTCCATGCTTTCTCAAGCTTTTCCGTGTACCCCTGCCAACGGTATCCGAAGATGTCCATGGGCTTTGATACGGAGAGGGAAAGATGAAGGTCGGATATGGAGAAGAGTGCCATGCTTATGACCGTACCTTTCTTTTGTCTGTTGTGCTGTCAGCTTACTTTTACTTGCCGATGGCAACTGAGGGCATCTCGGAGGCTTCGACTACCTGTGTGAATCTCACGGGGAGAGTCAGAGTACGGAGAAGGGGGGCGGGAATCTCGGTGTCTGTTGCACATGAGAGTGCATTAAGGATCTCGGAAGGCTCGTCGGAGTCGATCTTATGACCGATTGCCTCGGCAACATCGGAGGCAAACTTATAGGGGCTTGCGGTGGAAGCAAGTACCGTTACCTTGGTGTCGCCTGTGTCCTTCATATACTTTCTTGCACAGCCCAGACCTACTGCAGTGTGGGTGTCTGCGAGATAGCCGAAGTTTGCGAAGGTGTCGCGGATGACCTCGGATGTTTCTTCCTCGGTGAGGTAGTAACCCTCGAATACTTCGCGGATGGTGCTGTGGAGAGATTCGGGCATGGTGTACTTGCCTGCCGTCTTCAGCTCTTCCATAAGCTCACCTGTGAGAGCACTTCCGCCGATAACGTAAAGAAGGCGCTCAAGGTTGCTGGAGATGAGGATATCCATGGAGGGAGACATAGTCTTGAAGAACTCACGTGTCCTGTCGTAGGTGCCTGTTCTGATGAAGTCGGTGAGTACGCAGTTGGAGTTGGATGCGCAGATGAGCTTTGCGATGGGGAGACCCATGAGACGTGCTATATATGCGGCAAAGATGTTGCCGAAGTTACCCGTGGGTACGCAGACGTTGATCTCCTCGCCGTCGGCAATGGTGCCGTTTTCGATGAGGTCGCAGTATGCGGATATGTAGTAAACGATCTGAGGTGCAAGTCTGCCCCAGTTGATGGAGTTTGCGCTGGAGAAGAACATTCCGTTTTCAAGTGCGCGCTCTGCGAGACTCTTATCGGAGAAGATCGCCTTAACGCCGTTCTGTGCGTCGTCGAAGTTGCCGTATACCGCACATACGTTTACGTTGCCGCCTTCCTGTGTGGTCATCTGCATCTTCTGCATACGGCTGACACCGTCTACGGGGTAGAATACGGTGATGTCCACGCCGTCAACGTCGCGGTAGCCTTCGAGTGCCGCTTTTCCTGTGTCACCGGAAGTGGCAACGAGGATGCGTGCCTTCTTCTCTTCGCCCGTCATGGTGAGAGCGCGGGAGAGGAGACGGGGCATGATCTGAAGCGCCATATCCTTGAAGGCGCAGGTGGGGCCGTGCCAAAGCTCAAGGGATACGATGCTGTCGTCGATTTTGTGAAGGGGAGCCGCACCGCCCGGGAACTTCTCATCGGAGTAAGCCGCTTCGCAGTCAGCTATGAGTGCTTCTCTGTCGTAGTCGGTGAGGAACATTGAGAGAATATATGCCGCACGGCGAGCGTAGGAGAGGGGACGGAGAGCCGCGATGTCCACGCTGGAGATGCGCGGGATCATGTCGGGCATATAAAGGCCGCCGTCGGGAGCGAGACCTCTCTTGATTGCTTCTGCTGAGCTGACACATGAGGGTGTGTTCGATGTGTCTCTTGTACTGCGGTAATTCATTTGTTATACTTCCTTTTTATATCTTTAATTAATTATTTTTAGTAGTTCGGTAGGTTATCCTTAAGGAACTTCATTCCGTTTGAAAAGAATATCTTTTCGCAAAGTCCGTCGTCAGACCCACGTGACTTCATTTTTTCGTATAGTGACGGGATACAGGATACGTTTTCGCATCCGTCCGTGAAGATGCTCATACCGTCGAAATCACAGCCGAGGCATACGTGCTCCTCTCCGATAACGCTGACGTAGTGCTCTATGTGACGTGCCACGTCGTCAAGAGCAGCTTTGCTTCCCGTAAGATGGGGAGGGTATGTGTTCACACCTACAACGCCTCCGAGGTGTGCAACTGCCGAGGCTAAAGCGTCGGGGAGGTTTCGGGAGTGATCGTGGATGAAGTCGGAGCAGGAGTGGCTTGCGATAACGCTTCTGCCGTGCTTTGCGGCGACGTCAAGCATTTCGCAGGCTGATCTGTAGGATGCGTGGGATATGTCGGTGATGATACCGAGACGTGCACACTCCTCGCATACCTGACGCCCGAAGGGAGTCAGAGACGAATTTGATTCGTGGGAGCCTCCGATACAGCTTTCGCCTCCCCACAGGGGGGTGAGTATGCGGACGCCTGCTTTGGCGAGGGCTTCAAGTCGGGAGAGGTCTCCGTCAAGGATGCGGGCGTCCTCCACACTGAGAATAAATGCGGGGACGTTAAGTTCGACACTTGACGAAAGCTCACGGACACTCGTTACCACGTTGCAGGAGCACCTCTCTGCATCGCGGAGAAAATACTCTCTGACCTTGAAGAAGGTGTCGTATCCGTCACCGTTATTCATGCCCTGCGGCACGCAATACGCGGCAACCTGAACGTAAGAGTCAAAAGCGTCTATGGCGTTTTTTGTGACGTTTAATGACGAGCCGCTGAGGCTTTCGCCTCTCAGATACAGCTCTAATGGAGTGTCGCAGTGAAGATCGAAGTATTTCATCTTTTTGGTTTATGGGTGGACTGCACCCGGAAAATGCCTGATGTCCAGCACACGGTAAACGGATGATGCCGGATCTACGTACACTTCTATTATATCTATTCTCGGCGAAAGGTGTGAAAACCGTTCCTTGTTTTCATGGAGATAGCGCTTGACGGCGCTGAGCAGATTCTGCCTTTTCGTGTAATTTACAGCGGCTGCAGGTCTGCCGTACAGGGACTTTACGTCCGGCAGCTGCCGTCTCGTTTTAACTTCAACGAAAAGAAGCTTTTCGTCGGATTCGGCAATGACGTCGATCTCACATTTACCGACATAAACGTTCTTGCCTACGAGCCTGTATCCCTTGGACTCAAGAAACAGCACTGCGGACTCTTCACCCACGTGACCGAATGAGCGCTTATTCATTTGACGCCTCGGATGCGCGGAGCTTTTCTGCCTCTGCTTCAAGCTTTTCGCGGTCTCTTTCGAGGAATGATAAGAACGATCTTCTGTGACAGGGTGATGGGCCGTTCATGTATACCGCAAGCTTGTGCGCCTTGGTGGGGTAGCCCTTATGACCTGCGATACCGTAGCCCGGGTACTCGCGGTCAAGCTCTGCCATCATGCGGTCTCTTGTTACCTTTGCAAGGATAGATGCGGCGGCGATGGACGGGGATTTGGCGTCTCCTCCCACGATTGCCACGGTGGGGGTGGTGAAGCCTCTCGTCTGATTACCGTCAACGAGGAGCAGGTCAGGTGTGACTCCTGCGTTTTCAACTGCACGTCTCATTGCAAGGAGGGATGCCTCTAAGATATTTATCTCGTCTATCTCCTCGGGGGTGGCGATGCCGATGCCCCAGAAGAACGCTTTTTCAGTGATGACGTCGTACAGGGCGTCACGCTTTTTTTCGGAGAGCTTTTTGGAGTCGTTCAGGGACTCGATTACAAGTCCACGGGGAAGAACGCAGGCTCCTGCCACAACGGGACCTGCAAGGGGGCCTCTGCCCGCCTCGTCGACTCCGCATATCACAAATCCGTCGTGCTCCAGAAACTGTTCGTCAAACAGTTGATCCATTATGTCTCTCCTTCGCCCGACGCATAGGTCTGACCGGGCATTTCAAGTGATATTCTTCCGATCTTTGAGCTTCTGAACTCGTCGAGGACGATGGCTGCTGCTCTTTCTGTATCAAGCTCTCCGCCTGAGATGAGGAAGCCCCTTTTCTTTGCTACAGCGGCAAGAAGCTCGTGAGGTTTAAGTCCCGTTAGTTTTTCGGGATCAAGCTTATATCTTGTACAGAATTTGTCTGCAGACACACCCAAAAGTCTTTCGCAAAGTCTTGCGGCAAGGGTCTCCGTGTCGAGGATTGCATCCTTGATGGCACCTGTGAATGCGAGATTTTCTCCGATGGCTTCATCCTCAAACTTAGGCCAGAGGATGCCGGGCATATCTAAAAGATCGATGCCGATATTGGTGGTGACCCACTGCTTTGTCATGGTAACACCGGGGCGATCCTCCACGCGGGCTTTTTTTGATCCGCTGAGCTTGTTTACAAGGGATGATTTTCCTACGTTTGGAATACCGACGATCATGGCGCGGATCCGGCGTCCTGCCATTCCTTTTGCCTCGTATCTTTCAAGCTTTTCGGAGAGGATCTGCTTGCAGGCACCTTGAATTGATTTTAGTCCGTCTCCCGTTACGCAGTCTATGGCAAGGGCGTATTTACCGCCCTCGCGGTAGTCCTCAATCCATTTTTTCGTAACAGAAGGATCGGCGAGGGTGGATTTGTTGAAGAGTGAGAGCACGGGACTGATGTCGCAGAGAC
>CAYYRY010000017.1:5072-16975 GCA_964474245.1 uncultured Ruminococcus sp.
GACTCGATATTTCCGGGTTCTTTGAGCTGTAGGGTATGCGCGCATCCAGAAGCTCGATCACTATGTCAACAAGCTTTATGTTTTCCGTAATAAGGCGGCGTGTTTTCGCCATATGTCCGGGAAACCACTGTATATTCTGTGAAGGCATCTGATATACCTTACCTTTCCTGAATCTTCATTTGTCGGTTGACAAATGACGGTTTGAAGGCCCGCGGGCTTTCACCGACGGACCCGTCGATGTGTGCTTTGGCGTCAGTTTTGTTCTGCAGATCCGTAGGGGTTATTGAAGATGGTGAATTTGTTGAAGGGGAATATTCTTGCGTATACCTTACCGACTACGCATCTTTCGTCGATCTGACCGATCTCTCTGAGTCGGCTGTCAGCGGAGGCATAGCGGTTGTCACCCATGACGAATACGTGATTCTCCTTAACCGTGAGAGGAAAATTCACGTAATGCTCGCCGTTTATTACGTGGTCATACTCAAGAAAAACGTAGGAGCTTTCATCGATAGCTTTGCCGTCAACCGTAACTGTCCACGTGAGAAAATCTATATCCACCGTCTGTCCTTCGGTGGCGATGACCCTCTTTACGAGGGGCTTATCGTATCTGCCTGCAGTCAGGTCCTGAACCACCACGATATCACCCGGGGTAGGCTCGTAAAGAAAGTCGGAAACCAGAAGGTACTCGCCTGTATGGAGAGTGTTGTTCATTGAGGGACCGTCAACTATATTGAGCCTGAACAAGAACGCAAAGGAGAGGACTATGACGATGGTGACCATGGCGAGGGTCTCGATCAAGTCAAAGATATTGAGAACGAGCTTGTTTTTCTCCTTCGGCTTTTCGCCTTTCTGTTCATTTGTGATCCACATATCCTTGTCGTAATCGTTATCTGCCTTGAGAAGATTTTCCTCGGGCACATTTGAGGTGTCGGGAAGTTCTGCTTCTTCGGGGGTGAGATTAATGTTGTTTTCGTTATTTTCCATGTTTGGCACCGATTTATTTCTGTATAAGATGTTCGAGGAGGGTGGAGCCGTCGGCGATATTTACGCCTGTGGCTGCTGCGGTATCCTCCGTGAAGGATTCAACTCCTGATACCTGACGATTGGGGTCGTATATGAAAAAGGGAACGGGTTCGGAGGAATGTGTACGGATATCGAGGGGGGTGGGGTGGTCGGGAAGGACCATAATTCTGAAGTCGTCGCCGCAGGACTCGAGGTACTCAAGCACGGGTTTCAGTATCTCACGGTCGATTTTTTCGATGGCGAGGTGTTTTACGTCAAACTCACCTCTGTGACCGCATTCGTCGGGAGCTTCGACGTGGACGTATACGAACTCACGTCCGCGTTTGAAGGCGTCGATTGCGGCATCAGCCTTGCCCTTATAGTTGGTGTGGTAGTTTCCCGTAGCACCCTCTACGTCAAGCACCTCCATCTTAGCGCACAGACCGATTCCCTTGATGAGGTCAACGGCGGACACTACTGATGCGGTAACACCCCATTTTTCTTCGAAGCAGGGGAGAGAGGGATTCTGACCGGGACTCCACAGCCAGGGGGAGTTTGCGGGACGCTTACCTTCGGCACGGCGGCGCACGTTTACGGGGTGATCCTTCAGAACGTCATAGCCGCGGCGCATGAACTCAAGGAACTCTGCGCCTCCGTTTTCCTCTGAGGGGAGGTATTCGCCGATGCGTCTGCCGATGATATCGTGGGGACGGGCAAAGTTATATGTGGGGCAGGCGTTCTTCCAGATGAGGCAATGGCGGTAGCTGATGCCTGTGTAAAGGTGTCTGTCCTTCATGGGCAGAGCCTCATTGAGAGCGCGTGTCAGCTCGTCAGCCTCCTCCGTTGTGATCTCGTCGGCGCTGTGGTCCAGCATTATGCGGTCTTCGTATGCCTCTTCGTCCTCGGATACGGTGACGAGGTTACAGCGGATGGCAGTATCGTCGTCGGCAAGGGAGATGCCGAGACTTACGGCTTCGAGCGGGGAACGCCCCTTGGAATATTTTCTCGGGTCATATGACATAATGGCGAGGTTCGCCGTATCGCTTTCGGGAACCATGCCGCAGGGGACGTTCAGTACGGTGCCGCATACGGACTTCGCGGCAAGGGCATCCATCGTAGGTTTGCAGGCGATCTGCATAGGTGTCTTGCCGCCGAGCTTTTCGCTTGGGCGGTCAGCCATACCGTCGGGGATAAGTACGAGATATTTCATTTGTTTATCCGTTCCTTTACTTGGGATTTGACACATGGTATTTAAACTTTCGGTCATGAAAACACAAAAGCATACAAATAGACATTATACATAATTATTATAGCATATTTTAAATACGGAAACAATGGTTTTTTGTGAATTGACCATTAGACTGCTATACAAATAAATGCCTAAGATACGGGGTGAATCTTAGACATTTTGTAATATTCTGCGGGTATATTTAATTATTTGAAGTATTCTTTTTCGTTTTTTATCTCCATATGGATGAGGAAGGAGAGGGTGCCGCGGAGGATGATGACGGCACCTAAGATGCCAAGCTCGGAAAAGTCCCTGACGATGACGGTACGGAGAAGTTCGCTTCCCATTTTGAATTCGAGGGAGAGGACGATACCCTCTGCAAGCTTCAGCCTCAGATTTCGGTCCTTTTTGAAGAAGCCGACGATACCGTTGACAACGGCAACGATGAGCGCTGAGACGCCGACAGCTTCAACGGCGATTATGGAATAACTGACGAAGATTGAAAACACTTTTTCGATATGCTCAAACACAAAAAATTCTCCCGCATGGCGTAGCTGTACTGCAGTTAGTATTGCCATGTGGGAGAATATCATACTTTAAAGCTCAACTCTGTTGAGAATGCCGCCTTCCTTGAAGACACGGATGTTTTCGGCAACCATGCCGATGAGTCTCGTTCTTGCTTCGAGGGAACCCCATGCAACGTGGGGGGTGATGCAGATATTTTTTGCGTCAAGGTAGGGGTGCCCCTTAGTCATTGGCTCGGTGTCGAGCACGTCAATGCCCGCACCGCGGAGTGCGCCTGAGTTGAGGGCGTCACGTAGAGGCTCTTCCTCAACCACGCCGCCGCGGGAGGTGTTGATGAGCACAGCAGTGGGCTTCATGAGGGCGAGGGTCTCGCGGTTTACAAGTCCTCTCGTCTCGTCTGTGAGAGGGCAGTGGAGGGAGAGATAGTCGCTTCTTTTGAACAGCTCCTCAGTTGTGACGAATTCAACGTCAGGAACGAATATTCTTCTGCGGCTGACGGCGATGACCTTCATACCGAAGGCGACTCCAATTTTTGCAACTGCCTTGCCGATGTCGCCGAGACCGAATATACCGAGGGTCTTTCCCGCCAGCTCCGTAATGGGGAAGGATAGGTAGGAGAAGGTCTCGGAGCTTGACCAATCGCCTCTTGCGGTGGAAGCGGAATATTTGTCGATGGACGTTGCAAAGCGGAGGATAAACGCGAAGGCGAGCTGAGCCACGGAATCCGTGGAGTAGCCGGGGACGTTGCAAACGGCAACACCAAGCTCGCGGGCGGCGACTACGTCGATATTGTTATATCCCGTGGCGAAGAGACCTACGAATTTGAGCGTAGGGCAAGCAAGCATTACTTCTCTTGTGATCTTTGCTTTATTCACGATAACGGCATCGCTGTCGCCTATCACGGAGGGGACGTCACAGGGGGGGACGGTGTCGAAGTATCTTACCTCCCCGACTTCTTCGAGGGGAGAGAGGGACACGTCTCCGTTTGTGACGGTGCATCTGTCGAGAACTGTTATTTTCATAGCGTTATTATCCTTTATGATGTGTTTTTTAGTATTATAGCATACTATAGCAAAATATGCAACGATGGTTTGATCTTACTTGTGACCGGCATGACGGACGCAGGCTGCTGTGTATCATTTTACTTGGTTGAGTTTAATATGTGTATTGAAAAAAGATGGAAATTATGGTGAAAAAGTATTGAATTGCACTTTGCAAGTGGTATAATATGGATGAAAAAGATAATTTGCGCTGGGCGGTGATAGGCATGGATAAGTAAGAGAGTTTTCAGCATAGAAGGGAGAAATCATCATGAAGAAAAAATACTTGTACTTGTTACAGTAATAAGGATAAATCAAATAAAAAACGAAGTGCTGTTACACACTTCGTTTTTTTGTGCTGAATTTGTATAAAAGAAGCTTAATTAGTCGCTGATGTAAGGCATGAGAGCGATGTGACGAGCTCTCTTGATAGCAACTGTAAGCTGACGCTGATGCTTAGCGCATGTGCCGGAGATACGGCGGGGAAGGATCTTTGCTCTCTCGGAAACGTACTTTCTGAGTCTTGCAGTATCCTTGTAATCGATGTGATCGATTTTGTCTGCACAGAATGCACAAACCTTCTTTCTTCTGCGGTTGTTCTTCTGAGCGGGTCTTGCGGGTCTTTCGCTTCTTGTATTCTCTCTTGCAGGAGCTGCTTCGGGAGCAGTCTCAACAACAGTGTCCTTGATTTCGTTTTCCATAATAACGATTATTCCTTTCTTATTACTGATTATGTGAGCTTAAAACGGCAGCTCATCGTCATCTGTGATCTCCTCGAACTTGGGAGCAGATGTTGCGCCTGCATTGTAAACGGGAGCAGCCTGATTGCCGTAGGATGAATAACCCTCGGGCATATAGCTTGCGGGCTGTGAGAACTGTCCGTAAGCGGGGGCTGTGTTCTGTGCTGCAGGATTTTCGTTCTTTGCATCAACGAACATTGCTTCGTCGGCAACTACTTCGGTTGAATATCTCTTGTTACCCTGATTGTCAGTCCAGCTTCTTGTCTGGATAGAGCCGACAATGCAGATAGAGCTTGCCTTGCGGAAATAACGTGTGATGAATTCGGCAGTCTGTCTCCATGCTGTTACATTGATGAAATCTGCCTGGGACTCTTCACCGTTTTTTCCACCGAATCTTCTGTTTACTGCGATGGTAAAGGATGTAACAACTATGCCGCTTGCTGTGGTCTTTAACTCGGGATCTGCGGTAAGACGTCCGCCCAGGATGACCTTGTTAAAATTAAAGTTTGCCATAATGTCTCCTTTAACGCTGTGCGCAATTACTCGTGAGCAACAACGATTTCTCTGAGGATACCGTCGGTGATCTTAAACTGTCTTTCAAGCTCAGCGGGGAAAGAGGACTCGCTCTTGAAGTTTACGAGTACGTAGTAACCCTCAGTCTTGTAGTTGATGGGGTATGCAAGTCTGCGACGACCCCACTCGGAAACCTCTCCGAGCTCACCGTTGTTTGCGATAAGACCTGTAAACTTCTCAACGAGAGCCTTTGTAGCTTCCTCGGAGAGCTCAGGAGAAATCACAAAAAGTGTTTCATAAGAGTTCATAATCTTTTCCATATTTTTTACCTCCCTATGGACTTCAGACCGCTGCTTAAGATTTTCAGCGGCAGAGAGACGGCCAAACAGACCGTTCACGGAACATTTTATCATAAAACGATTTGTTTGTCAACACATTTTTTTACTTTTTATCTTTTGGTTGAAGATTTTTTTGCGAAATTCATGGGTAGTATCCGCATCTGATGTCTGTTTGAATACTAATCTTCATTACGAGGCACAGCTTCTGTGGTGTATACCGTTCCGTTTTCCACCACGGTGATGCTGTTTGACTGCGACAGACGGCGCATGAGCTTATCCGTTTTCACTCGTTCGGACAGCACGGCGTTTCCGTGGATCTTCGGCAGAAGGTATTCGTCAGACTTTGGCGGATGTGCGCCGATGATCACCGTACGGACGTGTTCTGCGTCGTAAATCAGAGACGGGTCACCGTGATTTATGCTTTGTGAGGCGTACAGGTATTCGTTTCCGCAGAGGGTGATGAGGAAGGACACTATGGGATGAGCTGACTCTTCCTTCGTTTTGCAGTCGTAGAAACGGACGGACAAGCCTTCCGTTTCGAATACCTCGTTTCTTTTTCTGTCGTACACGGTGTACTCCACGCCGCGGAGGGCGAGGGCTTCCGTGAGCTTTTCGTAAACCTCTGTTTCATCTTCGTTTAATGGACGGGGAAGGAGCACGCGACGGACAACGGTTCTGTCAGTGCTTGCGGTTACAGACGGGACATGGGCGTTATGATAATGGGTGAGTATCAGGTTGTCTATCTCACCTGCGCCATCCTCAGCAGCCAGAGAAAACAGCTCATACATGAGGCTTCCCGAGCCTTCCGTAACGTCGATCACGGTAAAGACTCCGCCGTCGCGGATGAGGATGCCTTCGTTTTCTCCCCTGGCGGTATAGCTGATGCAACAGGTGGTGCTTTGAAGTATTATACCGATGGTGATACAGAGTGCAAGTCCTGCGGCTGATGCTGCTGCGGATATTCCGAGGAGACGGCGCGTTTTCTTTGACGTCAGGATGATGGGAAGCACGGAGAGCATCAGGAGGGCGGAGAAGACTCCGACTCCGGTATAGTTAAGTGACACGGTGATGTTTTCAAGGTTGGACACGGCATTTGCGGTGCTTGTTATGACGTCTTCCGTAAAATACAGTGCCGCACCGGTCAGAGAGCCCGGGACGGGGAGTTGAGATGTGATGAGAAATACTATTGAAAGGATTAAAAGCAAAGTTACTGCGGGAATGTAGAAAATATTCGCCAAGGGGGAGATGAGAGACAAGCTTCCGAAGTAACGCCACATTACGGGCATGGTAAAGGCACAAATGAGGAGGGTGAGCTTTACCGTATCGACGGCACTGTGGAGGAGCTTTCCGAAAACGGGGATTCCCTTTAGTCTGCTTTTACTTTCCCCGGTGATGTGCGAATACGTTATGCAGGCGTATGCGGCGAGAACTGACAGGATAAGTCCCACGTCGTAGGCACTTGAAGGGTTTAAAAGGATTATAAGTGCGGCGGACAGGGAAAGGGAGGTGAGGGAGTCACCTTCTCTGTCGAGAGTTGAGGCGAGGATGGCCGTCAGGTGCATGATGCCCGCCCTTGTGACCGACACGGAAAAGCCTGTCAGCGCCATAAATAAAATGACAACTGCGGCTTTTATGACGCCTTTTCTCATTTTGCTTTGCTTTTCCGTGAGACGGTCGGCTATGGCGACGATGACGGAAAGGTGAAGTCCGCTTACGGCAAGCAGGTGATATATACCGAGGCGGGAAAAATCTCTCTTGACGGACGTGGAAAGGTGTTCGCGGTCGCCTAAAAGCACGGCAGAAGCAAGACTTCCGTCATCTCCCCTGCGGAGGAGAGAAGACAGATTTGAATTTAACATGGAGAAAAACGCCGATATACCGCGAATCTTTTCGTGGCGCAGGTAGGTGACGTTTCCGGCTTCTGCGGTCAGGAAAGCTCCGTTTGAGTACAATACTGCCGCATCATCGGTGGACGGTATGCCGAGTACAACGCGGCAAGAGAAAACGTCACCGGGGACGGCGGTGGCGTCGGTCATGGTTACGAGCACCTTTTCGTCAAGATTCAATTCGGCTGAGTACAGCTCTGCGTAATAGCTGCTTAAATAAGACGACACGTGTTCGACCTCCAGCACGGTAAGCTCCGCTTCGGTCACTTTTCCGATAAGGCTTTCGGCTTTCGTTATGGGTCTGTCAACGAAGATAAGTGAATATACGCTTGACAGGATAATGGCGGCACACACGAGGGCTGCAATGCGACCGTTAATGTGAAAGGGCAGATGCTTTCCGCAGATATATAATACCGTAAAGCCCACAGCGGCGGCTGAGGCAGAGACAGCTAAAAATATCTTTATGAATACAGGTGCCGACAGTAATATAAAATATAATGTGAAGAAAGCCGAACAGAGAATGAACAGCGGTCTTCCCGTTATACTGCTTTTATCCATGATGACCTCCGACCGGGGATTTATATCATTATACAGTACAACGGGAAATTTGTCAAAGCCTCACGAAAAAATGCCGTTTCAGGCGATTATATCCTCTATCACATCGAAAAGTGTCACGGGAGTGACGTGACCTTTTGACACTGAGTCGAATATTTCGTGGGCAAAGTCTTGGATGGTTGTGATATCATAAACTAAAGATTCTCTGAGGCAAGACGGCTCGCCGCTTTTTATATTTACGTAAATCGAATATGACGGGACAGTTCCGTCATTACTCGTAAGCAAGCGGTACAACAGCTTGTAACCCTCGTAACACTGAGTCGTTTGTTTTTCAACAGTAAAACACACTTTTTGCATGGGCGGATACCTCGCTGCTTATGAAATTTTAGTTAGGACTATTATACGACAAAATAAAGCCTTGGTTTTTGTCAAGATATTATCATAAAGATCACATTTCTGTGTAAGGTGACGGATATTTTGTGAATCGGCTTTTTTTCACACGTCATACACGGTATGCCGATACCCTTATTCGTCAAAATGCCTTGACAAAAAGCAAGAGAATACCGTATAATTGAAAAAAATAATTTTTTGCACGGGTACTCTGTGCCTTGTGCGGTACAGGCAGAATGGAGGACTATCATGAAGCAGTATGTTATAAAAAAGACCGCTGACGTAACAGCGGCGGAGTTTGAGAGGGTGGCGTCATGGCCGTGGGAGGGCTTTAAAAGCTCTCTTGTAACGCTTTTCCGTGCGGTACATACGGACGACAGACTTATTGTGTCACTCAGATGCTATGAATCCGAGCCTTATGCGGGAGTCACCAAGACAAACGGATACGTTTGCAACGATTCATGTGTTGAGTTTTTCTTTTCTCCGTCTGAGGATAACTCTGCGGGATATTTCAACTTTGAGGTAAACGCCAATCCCACGTATCTCTTCGGCTACAATCCCGCAGGGGGTAAGGAGGAGTACGTTGAGTGGGACGAGAGTGAATACTGTCTTACGTCCACCAAGGCAGCCGATAAGGATGGCGAGTATTGGCAGATAGACTTCACCCTTCCGTATGCGCTCATAAGGAAGTACGTGCCTGACTGTGAGCTGAAGAGTGGCTCCGTCATGAGAGGTAACGTATACAAGTGCGGAAAGCACAACCAGAGTGAGCATTATGGCTCATGGAGCATCGTTGAGACGGAAGGCCCCAATTTTCACAGACCCGAATTTTTCGGAAAATTTATTCTTGAATGAGGATCAGACTTTTATATCTATAAAAGCTGCAGGAGAATAGGAGATGTGTATGAAGCTGACGGCAATGAAGCCAAGACAGCAGAAACGCAAAGAATATCCCACGATGAAAGCCTGAATTCACTATTTTTTATGAGAAACCAAAAATATATGTAAAAAGGTTGAAAATTGGTTCACATTACTGTATAATGTACTTAGCGTGATGCAGAGTAGGATATTTGCCACTCTGTTCACAAACAGATAAAAGAAAAGGAAATACGAAAAATGAAAAACTCAAAGCTTTTCACACTGGTCATGATACTTTGTCTCGCAGCACTCCTTCTTGTAGGCTGCACAAATACGGGAGACGGTACTACCGAGACCAACAACAAGGCTCCTGAAACCACCGATGAGACCATGTCTCTTCCCACAGAAGCAGGTATCTATATCAACGGAAAGTCCATAACCCTTGCGGAAGAGGGTGATACTGATATTGACGTACTCAGCGTTGAAAACGGCGTAACCGTATACGCTGTTCCCGCAGAGGGTGAAGTGATCAGTCTTGACGGTAAGGTGATCGATGCTCCCGTGTACCTTGATATCAAGGCTATCACAAGAGATAAGGTACTTACCATTGAGGTCAAAAAGGACGGCGAAAGCAAGACTCATAAGGTTAATCTCATGCCTTCCACCTTCGGTGATTACACGGTTGAGGGTGAGTCCACCACAGACGGCGACTTCCTTATGACGACCTGCGATGAGAAGGTCAACTACGTATTCAAGCTTAACAACAAGGGTGATCTTATATTCTATAAGAAGACAGGCGCAAATGCTCTTGATTTCCGTAAGGAATACAATTCCAAAGGTGAGGCTCGCTATACTTATATGCCTTATCTGGCAGGCGAATTCTGCGGAATTCAGGGTATCAACCCCGGATGCGTAGAGATCCTTGACGAGAATTACGACGTTATCGAGCGCGTGTACTACAAGGGCGAGGACGGAGAAGACATCCTCATCGACCCCCATGGCTTCGTTTATATCGACGACGGTCACTATATCGTAACTGCATATAAGGACGTTGTCGTAAAGGACATTCCCGCTGAGTATAACGCAAAGGACAACAGTGCATACCTCGCTGTTCTCTATATGCAGGAGATCCGCGACGGCGAGATCCTTTGGGAGTTCTGCAGCCAGGATTATCCCGCATTCCTTGACACCACCACAGTTGTAAAGTGGGATCAGTCCACGGATTACTGCCACGACTACGTTCACTTTAACTCCATGTGCATCGACAAGGACGGAGATCTCCTCGTTTCCTGCAGAAACATCAACTCCATCCTCAAGGTAAGCCGTAAGGACGGTAAGCTTATCTGGACTCTCGGCGGAAAGAACGACGAGTTCGGTCTTACCGACGATCAGATCTTCTCCAAGCAGCACTCCATCATTCTCACAGAGGATAACAGCTATATGATCTTCAACAACGGTAATGATGAGGTTGCCTCCGGTGCTACCAAGTCTTCCTCCGTTATCCGTATCAAGCTTGATGAGGAAAACAAGAAGGTCATCGAGTACAGAGAAGTTGAAGCAGGTTTCTACTCCAGCTATATGGGCGCTATCCGTGAGATCGACGGTGAGAACCGCATCTATCTCTGGACTGTAGGCGGTGCGGCGGCTACCTGTGACTGGACGGTAGTTGAGTACAGCGAAGAAACAGGCGCTATCTTCAAGTTCCATTTCAACGAAGGTTACCGCAAGATGTATGCGGCTAACAAGGGTTGATAATAAACGAATATATAATCTCCCGCAGCTCATCTTTGATAAAGAGAGCTGCGGGAGATTTCTGATATTATGCTTTGCGTCTTTGCATTATATTAGTCATCCATTCAGCCTACGGCTGCACAAAAAATAATGAAACAAACACGTGTCTGCGAAGCAGACAAAAATCGGAATATTGATTTTTAGTGTTTGTTTTCTCGTGAAAGCAGCTTTTCTTTAGATTAAAACTGTTTGTACTTTCACGCTGGTCTCTTTGAATGTCGTGTGATAGGTCAAGGCGGTCCTTAAACTGCAAAGCACTTTTCGGTAAGAGCCGCTTCGATCCTGTCGAGGATCTCTTCCGATTCGGCACGAATGGTGTGAAAGTGATATCCACCCGTGATATTCATGAGTTCCGTGGATTTTCCGCTGCGGACTCCGTCAATGAACCTGTCAATGTCTTCCGTGCTTGAAATATTCAGCTTTGCATTAAGCTGACCGTATACCTTGTGCCATACGAATACGTCGAATACTGTGCCCCCCATGTCAACGATCAGCGAGAGCTCATCACGGGTTTCTTCTGCCGTATGGTGAGTCTTGATCACACGCTGTGCCATAGGATTATTTCGTATAACGTATCCGAAATGAGTAGCAACTATATTATGTCCTTCAGCCTTGAGTACGGATATGTCTTTGACAATGATCTGTCTCGACACGCCGAACATCTTTGACAATACACCACCGGGGATCGCTTTTTCTTCGGTTGTCAGCAAATTTACGATACAGCGTCTTCTTTCATCTGCTTTCAATATTGATACCATCCTTTCTGAAGTAATGATGTACCCAAAACAACGAGGATACTTGTAAGCTCACGTTTATTTTAAATTCATCTTATGTTTGTTTAGATACTGCTTCACACAGTTTTTTTGAGACAAATATACGGGAAATCGGTAATATGACAGTGCGATAAGCGGAAAAAATGAGATTACTTATTATACCATCGAGGTTATTATTTGTCAAGTTTTTGAAAGAAATTGTTAAAAAATACGAGTTGTTAATTTACTGTATATTTATTGCGACTTCTCGGTAATGTCATTGAC
>CAYYRY010000018.1:0-14114 GCA_964474245.1 uncultured Ruminococcus sp.
TTCCCACGAAGTAAACACACGGACAGACTTCTCGTGTTACCTCAAAAAGCTTTTCTCAATTGGAACTCTCGTGGCTTCCGATCACCAGCATAATGTCGGACTTATGAGCGAGCTCAGCGGCTTCAGTTTGTCTTTTTTCCGTAACACTACATATTGTATCAAAAATTAATGGATTTGTATATACCTTTTTGATAATTTCTAAACATTTTTTCCATTCTGAGAGCTTTTGAGTGGTCTGAGCTGCCATAGAAATGGTTCTTTTGGAAAGATTTTCCGCTTTTTCTGAGTTTACAAAGGCTTCAAGCTCTTCTGCATTCTTGAAAGTGTACTTTTCACCTTCGGCGCAGCTCATGATTCCCTGCACCTCGGGATGTTCTGCGGCACCTATAAGAATGAACACTTTTCCCTCGCCTGAGTTTTCTGCGGCTATCTTTCTTACCTTTTCAACGTATGGGCAGGTTCCGTTAAGCAGTTTAAAATTGGTGTGCTCTGCGGCGAGCTTTTCGAGACTTTCGACTATTTCACGTCGTTCTCCATGGGCCCTGATAACAAGGGTCACGTTTTTTTTGCGCTTTACGTTTTCCGTGAGGGTGTCTATGTCATTGTAAGAGATGCATACGGCTCCGCGGCGTTCGGCGTCGGCGAGATAAACGTCATTGTGGATAATATGACCGAGGGTATAAATTCCGTCATCGGAGTTTCTTGTTCTCAGCGCTTCTTCAAGAAGTCCCGTTGCACGTCTTACTCCGAAGCAGAAGCCTGCGTTTTTTGCAATGATGATCTCAGACATTTGGAGCCTCCGGCTTTTCGGCATCGACAGACTTTATCACAGCGCCGTTTCCTACGCCGTATTTAAGCTCACATACCTTTGAAAAAGCATATTCCGTCATTGCCTGATAATTACGTTTGGGTGCCGAAGCTTCCAGCTCTTCAGGGGAAATTGGCTTGCCGAAGATAACGTGATTCCTGCGGAAAGCCTTGGTCCTTCCCGCCTCCGAGTCGATATATACAGGGACGATCGGACAAGCTGCACGTACTGCGATCATTGAAACTCCGCCCTTTACTTCTGTGGTACGTGGATCAACGAAGGGGTGACGTGTTCCTTGGGGGAATATGCCTACCATTTTGCCGCTGTTTATCTCGGCAATGGTTCGCTTGATACTGGTTATATCGGCGCCGCCGCGGTCTACGGGGAATGCACCGAGGGCAATGATGAGCTGCTTTAAGCCGGGAATTTTGAAAAGCTCCTTTTTACCCATGAAAAATATCTGTCTGGTCTGCGCGACCTCAAGGGCGAGGACGTCGGAAAACGATGTGTGATTACAGATGAGCATACATCCGCCTTCGGGGATGTTTTCCGTTCCTTCGCTCGTAACACGCCAAAGCCATCTTACGGGCTTTGCGAATACTTTATAAATAAAACCGTAAAATCCCATAACAGGTTTCCTTTTTACTTGATAAGACCAATGATATAATCGGCGGATTCTTCAATTCCGTACTCGTCGTTTACGAACTGTACTGCATCCTCTGCGGGAACACAGGGAGATGCTTCGCGCTCTCTGTCGGCGCGGTCTCTTTCGATGATATCGCGGAGCACGTCCTCATATGGCTGAGGCATGCCTTTTTCTGCAAGCTCCTTACATCTTCTGTCAGCTCTGGCTTCGGGGGTCGCGGTCATAAAGACCTTAAGCTCAGCATCGGGCATGATTACGGTTCCGATATCACGGCCGTCCATGATAACGCCGCCGGCTTCCGCGATGTCGCGCTGCACCTTGAGAAGAAATGCACGAACCTCGGGAATCTTGGATACTGCGGATGCATACTTTGATGCGAGGGGAGTGCGGATGCGGTTGCCCACGTCATTTCCGTTCAGGTATACCTTCTGTGCGCCGTCCTCATAGGCGAGGCGGAGGGTGATCTCGGCAAGGCTGGCGATGATACCTGCGGTATCCTCCGGAGCAATGCCGTTTTCGATGGAATACAGTCCGACTGTTCTGTAGAGAGCACCCGTGTCAACGTAGACGAGACCGAGCTTTTGGGCGATCTTTTTTGCAATGGTGGACTTTCCTGCGCCGCTGGGGCCGTCAAGGGCTATTCTGATCTTTGAGTAGTCAGCCATTTTCTTGAATTCCTTTATATGTTAATGTAATAATTTTCGATAATGTAATGATGCTTTACAGCTTATATCCGAGGAGCTTTTCGGCAGCAGCCTCTCCTGCTGAGAATGCGGTAGAGAAGGCGATCTGCAGATTGTAGCCTCCCGTGTAAGCGTCAACGTCGAGGATTTCACCTGCGAAGTATAGTCCCGGATGTGCTTTGGATTCCATTGTACGTGGGTCTACAGCCTTTACGTCGATACCTCCGGAGGTGATTATGGCTTCCTCGATGGGTCGGAAAGCCGACGGGGTAAATTTGAGGTGCTTTAGGGTGTGTAGGTATTTCTGTCTCATTTCACGGGTTACCTCTCCGGCTTTTATCCTTTCGGGAATGCCTGCCCTTGAAGCAACGAGGGTAACGAGCTTCTGTGGGAGAAGCTTTGATGTGGCGTTTATGAAATCCTTTGCGGAATTTTCCGAGAACGTCTTTACGAGGCGTTCATCCAGTTCATCCTCCGGGATGGCGGGCTTCAGGTCGATCTCGATGGAGTAGTCGTGTATGTTTTCTCTCATATGGCAGGAAGCCGACAGTACCAGAGGACCTGACACGCCGAAATGGGTGAAAAGCATCTCTCCCATTTCTGAGAAAACGCTTTTACCCTTGTATAGGGCGGTGAGGGTGACGTTTTTTAAGGTGAGACCGGAAAGGTCGTAGGTGTTTTCAGAGGTCTCTATGGGTATAAGAGACGGACGCACGTCAGTGACTTCGATACCGAGGGATCTTGCAAAGGCATAACCGTCACCCGTAGAACCGGTGAGGGGGTAGGAGACGCCTCCGGTGCATATTATGACTGTGGGATGGATATAGTTGTCTTTGCCGTCTGTCAAGGTAAAGGATCCGTCGCTGTTTTCGGTGATGCTTTTGATCCTGCGGCCGGTGAGCACTTTGACGCCTGCATCGAGCATGGCACGCTTCAGAGCCATGACAACGTCGGTGGCTTTGTCGGATACAGGGAACACCCTTCCGCCTCTTTCTGTCTTAAGTGGGACTCCGAGGGACTCAAAGAAAGCGTAAACATCGGCGGGAGTATGTCTGAACGCCGCACTGTACAGGAATTTGTTGTTCTTGGTTACGGAAGCCAGAAACTCCTGAGGAGTACAGTTATTTGTTACGTTACATCTGCCTTTGCCCGTAATTCCGAGCTTTCTGCCGAGACGGTCAAGCTTTTCGTAAAGAACTACGTCAGCGCCGCACCGGGCGGCTTTGACGGCAGCCGCCATTCCTGCGGCTCCGCCTCCGATTATAGCAATAGAATCGTTCATTTGTCAAACTCTTTTTTGTGAATTTTTAAAGGGGGTTTGAAACAATTTTTGAATACTGTCTCGGATATGCTGCAGGTGTAGGCTTTACCTTGCGGTAAATTACGAGACTTCTGACATCTCCCGAGGGGAGAGAGTATTCCGTGACCTCAGCCGCTTCGAAGCCGAGAATCTCGGCTGCACGGGCGGCAGATGTTACTTCTTCATCCGAGTGGGCCTTCATTGCCGCAAATATTCCGCCGACCTTTACAAAGGGGGCAGCAAGCTCGATGAGGGTGGGCATGGCGGATACTGCACGGGCTGTGACGATGTCAAAGCTTTCGCGCAGGTCGCCTTTGGCGAGCTCCTCTGCTCTTCCCGCTGTGGCGGACACACCGGAAAGACCAAGCTTTTTTGCTGTGTCAGCAATGTGACCGACCTTTTTAGCCGTGCTGTCGATGGCGTGCACCGTGAAGCTCGGCAGGGCGCCGTCGCAGGATGCGGCGGCAATGGGGAGGGTGGGAAATCCTGCCCCTGCGCCGATATCGCATACTGCGTCGTCGTCGTTTATAAGTCCGCGGGAATTTAATATGCTCATGGGTATGAGAGAATCGACTATATGCCGTTCCGCAACGGCGGTGTGCTCGGTGATAGCCGTGAGATTGAATTTATGTGATGCCTCAAGGAGACATGAGTATATGCCGTAGAGGTAGTGGATAAGTGTGTCTGTGGTGAAATCTTCTTCGAGAGAAGCTGCCTCGGCACACTTTTTATAAGTTACGGCAAAGGTTGCCTCATCCACCGTGGGAAATATTTTTCTTTCAGCCATAGTGTGCCTTTCTTCATACGCCTTCGTGAGGGCGTTTATTTGGTCAGACGTCTATACGGAAGCGACTGTCGTTTCCGTCCGGCTCTTGATAGCTTTGCTCACCGCTTCTGATCATGAGGCTTTCAAGTCTCGGAACTATGATATCTGCCATTCTTGCAAAGCCGATATCGTTGGGGTGACAGCCGTCTTCTGCGTGGCAGGAGGTTCTGTTTTCGTTACCCCAAAGGTAGAAGCCGTCGATATAATCCACGAAGTTATCTCCCGCGTCGAGGGCGGAGTGGAACGTATCCATGATGATGCGTCTGCCTTCACAGCAACGTCGGAAGTCTGCGTCTGTATCGGGACGTGATATTATAAGTATGGGAAGACGCGGATGAGCTTTTCTTATTATATCAAAGAAAGGCTTGTGTGTCGCGCGAAGATGGTCGAGAGTGGGGGCGTTATGCTCATAATCGAAAACAAATGCGCTCATATCGAGGGATGCTATGTACTCTGCCATGGGTGTCTCAGCCAGGGCGCTTCCTCCGAAGCCTAAGTTTAAGTGGTCTGCGGAGAGCTTCTCGGACACGAGAGCAGTGTAGCACTTGGCGGGGGATGAGCATATGGCACCCATTGTGATCGATGAGCCATAGTATACGATGGGCTTGTCCACTCTATACGGTGCGGCTTTTTCAAGGGATGTGCTGTCAGGCAGAGACAGCCTGATCTCTGTGGGGTGTCCTGTTCTGGGAAGGAAAACGGTGACGGTTTTTGACACGCCCTCTTTACCCAAGTCGAATTCGCCGTCCCATTCTTGAGCTTCGCATCCTATGGGACCTGCGTGTCCTGCGAAGCGGCCGTCTGCGGTTACACTGATGGCACTATTGGGAGCTTCTTCCTCTAAGGTGACGTGAAGCTTTAGATACGCGCTGTCGGTGACGAAGCGCAGTCTGCCACCGGAGGTACAGCGCACGAGATGCTTTACGTTTTTGCTGACACTTGATGCAACATTGTCAGGCATTCTTATAAGTCTGGGTAGCAGTCCGTGAACGGATATATTATCGGGAACGCAGGATTCGGTTATAAGATAAGTTTTCACGCTAACCTCCATTCGGTCTATGACTGAACTTACTTGAATAACTCAGCCGGTGAAAGGATAAATCATCCTTTCGGATTATATTCATTGGTTTACATAACCTTTACGGTATGCTGTCTTTTCTATGAAACAGAGGAATTAATTGCGTGTGATGCGGAACATTCTCATCTCGCCCACGCGGTATGGGAGCTCTGCCTTGCAGATGCCGTCTTTTACTCTTCCGTAGTCGCCGTCGAAGTCGCCCTTACTCTTGCCGTTGAAGATGACCTCGTCAACGCGGCACTTTGAGGTGTCAAAGGTAAGTGTCCAGGACGCCATATACTTCATGGAGAAGTTAACGATACAGAGGTACTCCTCTCCGTTCTCGTCCTCGAAGAAGCTGATGAGACCGTCCTCGTAACCGTTGATCTTTACGAGATCGTGAGTGTCATCTGTGAGCTTGGGATATAAATTGTTACGTTCAATGTAGCCTGTCATGTAGGTGCGCTTTCTCTTGAGACCCATGAGAAGCTCACCGTAGTGATTGTTGAATCTTCTCTGGGAACGCTTCATACCATAGTATGCTTCTGTCAGGTCTCCGAACTCGTCGATGGGTGAACCGAAGTAATCATGACCGATCTCTCTGTCGTAGAAGCGGAACCAGATGCCGCCGCGGCAGCCCTGTGCGGCAGCAACGTTGATCTGCCAGAACATCTGTGCCTCTGTGGGAGGATCGAATACGTTGTGTCCGCTGCTGAGCATATTGCACCAGACGTCAACGCCGGCAGCCTCGCCTGCCTCAACGATAGTCTTTACTTCGCGGAGATGAGAGGTGATGCAATCGTCGTTGAGACCGTGGTTTATCATGCAACCGTATGCATCCTGGGTCACGTAATCACAGCCGACTTCCTTCATGAGCTTGAACCACTCCTCAAGGGTCAGGTCAAGAAGTTCGTCCTTCTTCTTATGTGACATACCGCCGATAAGGTTGATGAAGGGCTTCAGCTCGGGAGCTACCTTCTTCTGGATCTCAAAGCATCTTTTCGTCTGATCAAACGCGCTGCGTCTGTTGGGCTCGTCGCCTGCATAGAAGCCGTAGAGGGCAGGATGTCCTTTAAGGGGTTCATATACTTCTCTGAAACGGCGTTCATATTCCTCGTCGCCAACCTGATCGATACACTGATAAGCGAAATCCTCATAATTGATAATGAGCTTCATGCCAAGCTCCTCTGCCTTATCAAGGTAGGGGATAAGGATCCTCGGATCATCCTTGCCGTAATAGGTTTTTGGTGCCATGGGGTGCGACATTCCGCATTCTTTCCATTTTTCAAGCTCCTCGGGAGCGAAATCGCTGAGGGGATTATAGACCCACATGGAAAAGGGGTATTTCTGTGCCATAGTATATTTTCCTTTCGGCGCTGTAAGTTTATTTAATGTGCTCCCCGACGTAAATGTGTTATACGTCGGGGAGATGTGAAACCAATGTGACTCAGAGGGTCTTCATGTAATCGTCTATATGTACAAGCTCACCGCCGCGAGCTCTTGACTGTTCAACTGCAAGAGCAACGATATGGCTTTCGATGGAATCATTGATGGAGGTGGATGCAAAGCCTACCTCACCGTTCATAAGGTCAACGAGCTCCTTGACGAGGATATAGTCGCCGCCGCCGTGACCGAACTGGTCTGTTTCAGCCTTGGTATCAAAGGTCTCTGTGGTCTCAATACCCTGACCGTATTTTACAACTGTGATGCCTGACGCATCCGTGTCGGAGGTGATGAAGCCCTTGGTGCCCATAACGGCAATGGTTCTGCCTCTCTGGTCGAAGGCGCTCATGCTGAAGCTGATGGTGAGGTCGTCCTCAAACTGAAGGTTTGCGACCTGGTGGTCAACAACGTTGTTGTCGCAGTGGTATACGCATCTTGAGTAGGGACCTGCAAGAAGATCTCGTCTGAAGTCCTCGTAGTTCGTAGCGGGAGACACGACGTCGAGAGGCCAGCCAAAGCAGCCGTTTCTTGCGTGGTGGAGGTATCTTTCGATGCTGTATGCGCAGTCGCCGTATGCGGGACACTCCTCGGTGCAGTGCTTGTGCGCACCCTCGGGAGCACACTCTGCCTTGAAGTGGGAAAGAGAACCGAAGGATGATACGCTCTTGCAGTGCTTTCCTGTGAGCCAGAGGAAGATATCCATATCGTGACAGCACTTCTGGAGTATCATGGGAGAGGTCTCGTCGCTGTTTCTCCAGTTACCGCGTACAAAGGAGTGAGCCATGTGCCAGTATCCGACACCCTCACAAGCCTGAATGGAATAAATGTCACCGAGAATGCCGGAGTCCATGATCTCCTTCAGCTTGCGGTAGTAGGGAGTGTAACGGAGAACGTGACATACCACAACGTGGCGGTCTCTTTCGTTTGCTACACGGGCGATCTCCGCGCACTCACGGGGGTCGGTGGAGGCGGGCTTCTCGAGAACGAGGTGGTAGTCCTTCTTAAGTGCGGGGATAGCATGACCGTAGTGCTGTTTATCCATGGTGCAGATGAACATTACGTCGGCAAGTCTGTCCTGCTCGAGCATTACTTCTGCGCTCTCAAAGCACATTTCGGGGGCGATGCCGTGCTTCTTTGCGAAGCGTTCCATTTTATCGGGGATGATATCGGAGCAGGCTACGATCTCGATCTTGTCCTTGAGGAGTTCGCAAGCCTCTGCATAGGAATTACCTCTGGAACCGAGGCCTGCAAATGCAACTGTGATCTTTTTCTGTGACATAATATAGTCCTTTCCGCCGCGTTATGGGCAAAAGATAATTAATGATATTGATTCCCGAAATACGGGAAGTATTCATAATTAGTACGCATAGATATACAAATACATTATATCACCATGGGCCGGGCATTTCAAGAGGGTTTTGAAAATTAAATGCTGACATGGAAGAGTGTCAAAATGTATGAAATAGCATTGACAATTTAAAGCGTTTTTGGTACAATTAGAGTGCACATATAATTGTACGTAATTATAATTATATAAATGTCAAAAGGAGTTCTAAAATGAAATCTTTCAAAAGGAGTTCTAAAATGAAATCTTCTATCAAAACAAGACTTATTGCCATCGTTGTTATGATGGCGATGCTTCTCTGTGCCGTACCTGCGGGTGCAACTCCCGTCAAGGCAGGAGGAGAGCTTAAGGTGCTTTTCATCGGAAACAGCTTTTCCGATGATGCGACGGACAGCGGCTATTTTGATGACAGTACCCTTTATGCTATGCTTGAAAATATGCTTGGCGAGGGGAAGGTCGGTGTCGGCCTCGTATGGCATGGCGGTAAGACCATGGCATGGCACGCATCCATGGCAAAAAACGACTTCAAGGAGTATTCTTTCTTCTATACTGACAGCCGTGACGGTTGGGATTACGTAGGCCCCGGAAGCACCGCTGAGGCGTTGGCTTATACAGACTGGGACGTTGTAGTTCTGCAGCCTTACGGTCAGGAGCTTACTGAAGGTTATTGCAGCATTGAAGGAGTACTTTCTGAGTTCAAGACTCTTGAAGCTTCTCTTCCCTATATGCTTGATCACGTAGCGAAAAATGCTCCCGATGCAGAAGTTTATCTGCACCTTCCCTGGAGTGTTACTACTGAGCTTAAGCTCAACGCGGCAAATGACGACTACAAGACTATCGCAGGAACCATCCGTAAGGTAGAAGCTTATACCGGTACCGAAAGCGGAAAGGCTATTACGGGAGTTCTTCCCATCGGTGCGGCTGTACAGGCGGCAAGAAATACATATCTTGCAACTCTCGATTATAATGCAGAGGCTATTGCCGCAAATGACGTTCAGCCTGAAACAGACCCTCAGATGGGTCTGCAGCGCGACGGTGTACACCTGAGCTTTGAGATCGGAAGATATCTTGCAAACATGGTTGTTGCGGAAACTCTTGTACCCGAGGATGCAAGACTCAAGGGATATACTCTTCCCGAAATGAGAGAATCCGAGAAGGTAGGCAAGCTTCCTTCCGATTATGCTGATATCCTTCGTGTCGCTGCAGATGCGGCTTATGCTGCTGCAAGCGGTGCCGGTAACAGTAAGTACGTTATAAGAAAGCTCACAGGATATGAGAAGTCTCCCATAGCATCTCTTGAGGATACTCTGGGCGGTACTGTTACGGCAGGTGTTACCGCATCCGCTACTGCGGCAGATGCAGAGGCATCCATTGCAGCGGCCGTTGTAAGAGCTATGGGCGCTGATGCCACGGCAACGGCTAAGCTCAAGGGTGATTTCACAGTTCCCTCTGCCGGCGGCAAGACTGAGGTTTCCGCTGAGGTTACTGTTAAACACGGATACGAGAGCAAGACTGTTACGGTAAATGCGGTTATTAAGCTCGGTTACAAGGTTGAAGTTACCGTTGAAGGTAACGGCTCCGCTTCCGACGTGGGTACGGTTATCGTTCCCGAGGGCGAGGATTTTACGGTAAGCTTTAATCCCGCTAACGGATATGCGGTATCAGACATTAAGGTTGACGGGGTAAGCGTCGGTGCGGCGGACAGCTATACTCTCAGCGCTGTGGCGGATGACCATACCGTTGAAGTAACGTTCATGCAGGATAATCCGTTTGTGGACGTTGAGCAGGGTAAGTGGTACTATGCAGGCGTTATGTACGTTTACTCCATGGGATACATGAAGGGAACGAATGCGGCACTTACAGAGTTCTCCCCCTCCATGGAATTCACACGTGAGCAGTTTGTACAGCTTCTCTTCAATATTGAAGGCCTTTCCAAGGAAGACTATGCGGGAGACACGGGATTTGACGACGTTCCTGCTGGCAAGTGGTACTCTCCTGCGGTAAAATGGGCTAAGGAAGCCGGTGTTACCGAGGGTGTCGGCGGCGGTAAGTTCGGTCTCGGCGGTAAGGTAAGCCGTGAACAGCTTGCAAAGTTCCTTATGAATTATGCTGAGCTGAAAAAGCTCAACACCGATGCGAGAGCTGATCTCAGCGGCTTCTCCGACAACGGAAAGATCAGCAAATGGGCAAAGGATGCAGCTTCATGGGCAGTGGCTGAGGGCTTTATCGGCAGTACCGATAAGAATACTCCCACCTTAGCTCCCGGAAAAGTAGCTACCAGAGCAGAGATCGCAAAGATAACCATGGGTTATGCTGAGTATCTCGGTAAATGATCAGGTAAATAACTAAATGAATATCCCCCTCGGGGCGTGTGACGTGCGCTTTTGACGTGTGTCGTGCTCTGAGGGGGATCGGTTTTTATTTTGTCAGAGCTTTGAGCTCTGTTAAGAATGACAGGGGGACTTGCAGGTTGCCTCTGCCGCGTCCGAGGTGGATGTCCGGTTTCCTGTCTCCGTGGAAGTCGCTTCCGCCGGACGGTTTTAAGCTGAAGCTGGCGGCGATGTCGAGAGACAGGGCGGTGGTCTCAGAGTCGTAGGTTGAATACAGACACTCTAAACCGAGAAGTCCTGCTTCCTTGGCTCGTGGGAGGAATGCTTCAAGCTCAGCTTTATTTAGATTCAGAAAGGGGTGAGCGAGCACGGGGGCTGCACCGACGGAGGTGAGAAATCCGATCATTTCGAAGACGTCCTCCCTTTTGGGCTCAGAGTAGTGTCCTGCGTCGTTTGACAGTACTGTATCGAAAGCATGAGTTACGGAGTTCGTGTATCCTTTTTCTGTGAGAAGCTCGGCGAAGTGTGCCCGGTTGACGTTGCCCGCATAGGATTTTGCAAGGACGTCTGAATAATCAATAAGGTATCCTGCGCGTTTGAGGGACTCGGCAAGGAGAATATTGCTTTCTTCCTTGCGGCGCATGGCTTCGTCCATGAGGGCGGTTATGTGGGCAAATGCACTTTGGGGGATGAACAGCCCCAAAAGATGCAGCTCGCGGCCGTTGTAATCCACGGAGAATTCGACGCCGCATACGGCTTCGACGGGAGAGGATTCTGTGGCTTTGATGAAACGGGGGAGACCGGACACTGTGTTGTGGTCACAGAGGGCAACGGCGGAAAGACCGGCCCTTTCTGCGGCGGTGATTATTTCCTCGGGGGTGTACGTTCCGTCTGAAAATACGGAATGGGTGTGAAGATCGCAAAATTTATCTGACATATATAACCTCTGTTTCGCCCGGTGCATTCAGCTTTACTTTTTTATTTTATTATATCATATTATATCGTAAATTAGTATTGATTTCAATGGATGACGTAATTCAGGATGATTAAGAAAAAACAAAAAGTGAATTCTCAAAGTAAATGCAACAGTGGAATTTAGCCCTGAATTCACTAAGGAAAAACAAAAGAAGACACGCAACACGTGCCTTCTTTTGCTTTTTTTGGGCCATCTAGGACTCGAACCTAGGACCTACCGGTTATGAGCCGGGAGCTCTAACCAACTGAGCTAATGGCCCTTAGACCCTGCTATTTTACCACACACCATTCAACTTGTCAATACCTTTTTGAAAATATTTGTTCGACATAGTTATACACGTGAAGTTCTATTCGTACATTATTTCACGATCTATGCCGAAATTTATTTCGTTAAGACTTTTGTCGGACAACATTATTCCTCTTCTTACGGCGACGTTTCCGAATCTTTCCCTGAGGCTGTCTATGACACTTTCAAGCTCTTCTCTTTCGCTTGCGGCGTCATCCCCGGGAAACAAAGATATCTGCTCTTTGGTGTCGTCGGTAAGTCCCGTTGCGCGGACGGACAGACTTCGGATACCTTTGCCTATGGGGCGGTGGCGTGTGACCAGCTCGTATGCCTTTTCGAAAAGTGCGTTGGCTGTCCTGTCGGGGACGTTGAGGGCGCATTGTCTTTCGAAGGAGTACAGCTCGCTGTCTCTTATGCCTACGCATACGGTGCGGCAGAGCAGCTTTTGTTCTCTGAGACGGGTGGAAACACTTTCGCACAGGGAATATAGGACGATCTTAATGTCGTCGTCGGAAAGAAGATCCCTTGGAGATGTCGTCCCGTTTCCCACGGATTTTACGCGGGGCATTTCGTATGCGGTCATCACGGGGGCGGTGTCGAGTCCCGCGGCGGCGTGCTTGAGGCTTATCCCGTTCTTCCCGAGAAGAAGCTTCATGAGAGTCTCGTCGGCACAGGCGAGCTTGCCGATGGTGTCGATGCCGTACATCCTCAGTTTCTTATCTGTTTTCCTTCCCACGTACAGCAGATCATTGACCGGAAGGGCCCATGCTGTGCTTCGGTAGTTTTCACGGGATACTACGGTTACGGCGTCTGGTTTTTTCATGTCTGATGCGAGCTTTGCGAAGGTCTTGTTGAAGCTTACACCTATGGATACGGTGAGTCCCGTTTCGCTTTTTACTGTCTCTCTGATGAGATCGGCTATGCGGTAGCCTGCTTCGGAGTCGCTTTTTGCATCGGGACAGAAAAGTGTCTTTGAGCCGGTTACGTCGAGCCAGCATTCATCCATTCCAAAGGGCTCGATGCGGTCGGTGAAGCGATAATATATGCGGCGGACCTCGGCGGAAAGACGGGAATACAGCTCGAAGTCGGGAGGGATAAAGATTATATCGGGACATTTAAGCTTTGCCTGCCATAAGGTGTCTCCTGTTGTAACTCCGAAGCGTTTTGCTTCATAGCTTTTTGCAAGGACGATACCGTGCCGTGCTTCAACGTCACCGGCTACGGCAATGGGAAGCCCCCGAAGTGCGCTGTTTCTTGCCGCCTCGGCACTTGCGTAAAAATTATTCAGATCCGAATGCAGGATGATACGGTCCATAATTATCCTCTCGTGAAAATGCGTTCCGAACAAATGTTCCGAATACAGTATAGCATGTGCTTTGGGGATTGTCAATAGGTAAAACGAACATTTGTTTGAACGACGGATAAAAATGAGATGATAACAGAAAATCCGCACCCGGTAAGCGGATGCGGATAGTATGGACTTTTGAATTCTTATCTGCCGAGAACGGCTGCGCCGATGATACCTGCATCGTTGCCGAGCTTGGCTATCTTGATATCGGTGCGGGGAGTTCCTTCTCTGGAGTATGTTTCCTTCCAAATCTTTTTAAGGAGGGGCTTCATCAGATAGTCGCCTTCATTGCAGATACCGCCGCCGATGGAAAGAACGTTGGGCTGGAATACGTTGATTACGTTTACGATACCGCAAGCGAGGTAGCTGATGTATTCGTCAACGATCTCTGCTGCAAGCTCGTCGCCTTCCTTCATTGCGGAGAATGCGGTTCTTGCGGAGATCTTGGAGTAATCGTCGCCGATCATGTCGAAGATCTTGGATGCTCTGCCTGCAGCTGCAGCTTCTGCAACTCTGTCCTTGGTGATGTTTACGAGACCTGTAGCGGAGCTGTATGCTTCCCAACAACCGCGTCTGCCGCAAGAGCACTGTCTGCCGTCCTTCTCGATAACGATGTGACCGAGCTCAGCACCTGCGTAGTTGAAGCCGGAATATACCTTTCCGTCGAGAACGATACCGCCGCCGAGACCTGTGCCGAGGGTGATCATTACAGAATACTGTGCACCCTGAGCAACGCCCGCGAATGCTTCAGCCTTAGCTGCTGCGTTAGCGTCGTTTTCGATGTAAGCGGGGATACCGCCGAGAAGGGAAGAAAGTCTGTCAGCGAGGGGGTACTGAGAGAAGGGAATGTTGTTTGCATATACAACGATACCGCGGTCTGTGTCTGCAGTACCGGGAGTTGCAACACCCGCACTTGCAACCTCGGAAAGGGGAATGTTGAGCTCGAGGAGGAGGTTCTTCGCAACAGTAGCCATGTCGCTTACTACAGCGTCAGCGCCTCTCTCGGGCTTAGTGGGAACGCTTGCCTTCTTGATGATCTTGCAGTTTTCGTCAACTATACCTACAGC